>JBDTPM010000232.1:0-12147 GCA_039932695.1 Gallionella sp.
CCCGAATCAAAAATCCAGCCGTGAATACTTCACGCGCAAACTGGAAGGTAATGCTTATTCAGTGGGCGTGATCCTGCCAGCGCTGACAATCGATCCCGGAAAGAATGCGGTTGTAAGTTCCTCGCTTTATGCCGGTCCTGCCGAAACAAATCTTGATAAAATTGCCCCCGGCTTGGGTTTGACTGTCGATTATGGTTGGCTAACCATCATCTCTACACCACTGTTTTGGGTCATGGCGCTATTTCACGACTGGACGCATAACTGGGGCGTGGCGATTATTTTGCTGACCATTCTTATCAAGTTGCTGTTTTTCCCGCTGTCTGCGGCGAGTTATCGCTCAATGGCAAAGATGCGTGTGGTAGCGCCCAAACTGGAGAAAATCAAGCAGCAGTATGCCGATGACCGCGAACAATTGAATCGCGCAATGATGGATTTGTACAAAACTGAAAAAATCAACCCGTTAGGCGGGTGCTTGCCGGTTCTGGTGCAAATCCCTGTATTCATTGCGTTGTATTGGGCTATTCTGGCCAGCGTAGAGCTGCGTTACGCGCCATTTTTTGGCTGGATAAGTGATTTGTCAGCGGCGGATCCCTATTACATCCTTCCGGTCATCATGGGTGCGAGCATGATCATCCAGATGCGCCTTAACCCAAAGCCGCCGGATCCTTTGCAAGCCAAAGTCATGCAAATCATGCCGATTGCCTTCAGCGTGATGTTCTTCTTCTTCCCCGCAGGGCTAGTGCTGTATTCCATCGTGAATAACGTGCTTTCTATCGCTCAGCAGTGGTTCATCACCCGGGCCGCAGAAGCCGAGAACAAAGGTGTCGCAGCCAAACGCTGACACCATCGCGGCTGTCGCCACTGCGCAAGGTCGCGGAGGTGTCGGGGTGATACGGATTTCAGGGCATGACATCGCGGCACT
This sequence comes from Gallionella sp., assembly GCA_039932695.1. Taxonomy (GTDB): domain Bacteria; phylum Pseudomonadota; class Gammaproteobacteria; order Burkholderiales; family Gallionellaceae; genus Gallionella. The sequence continues at coordinate 923 of JBDTPM010000232.1, forward strand.
GATTCTCGGTATCCTCGGCAAGCATCTCGCCGCACGGCGGGCCTCGTTCAACAATTTTCTGGATGCGAACGGCGATATCCTGGATCAGGGTATCGCCTTGTATTTTCCCGCCCCACATTCCTACACCGGTGAGCATGTACTTGAATTGCAAGGCCACGGCGGCCCAGCCGTGTTGCAAATGCTATTGCAACGCTGTCTGGATCTCGGCGCGCGATTGGCAGAACCGGGAGAATTCACGCGCCGCGCCTTTCTGAATGGGAAACTTGATCTTGCGCAGGCGGAAAGCGTCGCTGATCTGATCGAAGCGAACAGCATCGAAGCAGCACGCAGTGCTATGCGTTCGCTACGCGGGGACTTTTCCAACACAGTCCATGTCATGGTCGAAGAACTGATCCATCTGCGCATGCTGGTAGAAGCGATGCTGGACTTCCCGGAGGAAGAAGTGATGGCTGACGATATCGCACTCCGCGATAGGCTGCTGAACAATGTTCAATCGAGCCTGCAACATACGCTGGATACCGCAAAACAGGGCAGCCTGCTCCGGGAAGGCGCGCACGTGGTAATAGCCGGCCAGCCGAATGTCGGTAAGTCCAGCTTGTTGAATCGGCTGGCCGGCGAACAACTGGCCTTGGTCAGCAGCCTTCCCGGAACAACCCGCGACGTCATCCGACAGGAGATCCAGATCCGCGGGGTGCCTTTGCATGTCATGGACACGGCGGGTTTGCGTGTATCCCAGGATGAGGTTGAGAGCATGGGCATCGCTCTGACTCACCAGACTTTACGGCGAGCAGATTTGATCCTGCTGTTATTGGATGCAAGCCAAGGTATGACGACACAGGATAAGGCCATACTTGAAGATTTGCCGGCTGAGATACCTCGGCTGCTGGTGCTGAACAAGTCTGACCTGCTGCAAGGAAAACTCCCTGATTTGCATGGGATCGGTACATTTGTGGTGGTGTCCGCCAAGACGGGCGAGGGGATCGAAGAATTGCGCGGCAAATTGCTGGACGCAGTGGGATGGCGCGACCAAGAGAGCGGCACTTTCATGGCGAGGGAGCGCCACTTGCGCGCTCTGACGCTGGCACAAACCCATCTGACGCAAGCCAGCACGGTCTTGGCCCGCGCGGAACTGTTCGCGGAGGAGTTGCGACTTGCTCAGAGAGCATTGAATGAAATCACCGGAGAGTTCACTTCGGATGATTTGCTGGGCGAGATTTTCAGCCGATTCTGCATCGGAAAATAGCCCTAATTGTTTCACGTGAAACAACCCGTTTGGGATTGTCGATCAGCTGGGGTATGATGCGCGTCCTTTTCAATGCGGCAGCCAGATGAAATTTCCAGATGTATTCGATGTGATCGTGGTGGGCGGAGGGCATGCCGGCACAGAGGCGGCCTTGGCCAGCGCGCGCGCTGGCTGCAGGACCTTGTTGCTAAGTCACAACATCGAAACGCTTGGCCAGATGTCCTGCAACCCGTCCATCGGCGGGATAGGCAAGGGGCATCTGGTCAAGGAGGTCGACGCTCTGGGAGGTGCGATGGCTGCAGCCACCGATGAGAGCGGTATCCAATTCCGCATTTTGAATTCCAGTAAAGGCCCGGCGGTACGTGCTACTCGCGCACAGGCTGACCGTTTGCTCTACAAACAAGCCATCAGAACCAGACTGGAGAATCAGCCTAACCTCTGGCTGTTCCAACAGGCAGTTGACGACTTGCAGGTCGAGCAAGACCGGGTGAGTGGGGTGGTCACACAACTGGGTTTGCGCTTCAGTGCAAAAACTGTGGTGCTTACCACGGGCACATTCCTGTCCGGCCTGATTCATGTTGGCCAGTCGAACTACCAGGCAGGCCGGGCCGGCGACCCACCCTCTATCAGCCTGGCACACCGGCTGCGTGAACTGAATCTTCCGGTGGGGCGTCTGAAGACCGGAACGCCACCGCGTATCGATGGGAGGACTATCGATTATTCTGTTATGCAGGAACAACCGGGTGACGATCCCGTGCCGGTGTTTTCGTTCATGGGTAATGCCGCACAGCATCCAGAACAGTTACCTTGCTGGATCACCGAGACCAATCAGCGCACCCATGACATCATACGAGGCGGGCTGGATCGCTCCCCCTTGTTCACCGGCGTGATTGAAGGCGTGGGGCCGCGCTACTGTCCGTCCATCGAAGACAAGATCACCCGCTTTGCCGACAAGTCCTCACACCAGATATTCCTGGAACCTGAGGGATTGACTACTCACGAAGTTTATCCCAACGGGATTTCCACAAGCTTGCCTTTCGATGTGCAATTGGATCTGGTGCGCTCCATCAAAGGTCTGGAGAACGCTCATATCCTTCGTCCCGGCTATGCGATCGAATATGACTATTTCAATCCATGCGAATTGAAAAGTTCGCTTGAAACCAAGTCGATCCGGGGACTGTTCTTCGCCGGGCAGATCAATGGCACGACTGGTTACGAGGAGGCCGCCGCACAGGGATTGCTGGCAGGACTCAACGCTGCGCTTCATGCGCGTGAACTGGAAGCCTGGTGTCCGCGCCGTGATGAAGCTTATCTGGGTGTATTGGTGGATGATTTGATCACGCAGGGGGTTTCCGAGCCGTATCGAATGTTCACCAGCCGCGCGGAATATCGATTGCAATTGCGCGAAGACAATGCAGATTTGAGGTTGACCGAGATCGGCCGCAAACAGGGTATCGTGGATGACGCACGCTGGCAGGCATTTGAACAAAAGCGCGAGGCGATCGCACGCGAGCAGGAGCGGCTGCGCGGTACGTGGGTGAGCCCGCGCAACTTGCCGCCGCAAGAAGCTGTGCGCGTGCTCGGCAAACCTATCGAGCGTGAATACACACTGCATGAATTGTTGCGCCGTCCAGGCGTCACTTATGCCAGCCTGATGACCTTGCCCGGTGCGGGTTTCAGCGTGGATGATGCAAAAGTTGCCGAGCAGGTAGAGACCCAGGCGAAATATCACGGCTATATCGAGCGGCAGCATGATGAGATCGGACGCAACGAACAATACGAGACATTGGCTCTGCCAAGCGATATGGACTATCGAAAGGTGCGCGGGCTATCGATCGAGGTTCAGCAAAAACTCAATCAGCACAAGCCTGAGAGCATAGGACAGGCAACGCGTATCTCAGGAATTACTCCGGCAGCGATTTCGCTGCTGCTGGTTCATCTGAAGCGCGGCTTTCGGGACAATCAACCGACGCAAAAACGCGCCTGAGCTTGCTCAATGAATTAAAGCCGGGGTCCGATGAATTGCAGCAGGGATGCGAGCAACTAGGCATCGCGCTGAGCAAGGAAGCACAACGCACACTGCTGGAATATGTGGTACTGCTGCACAAGTGGAACAAGGTTTACAACTTGACTGCGATCCGCGATCAGCAGCAAATGGTGAGCAATCACTTGCTTGATAGCCTAGCGGTAATGCCATATTTGTGGCCAGGGAGGTGGTTGGATGTCGGTTGTGGTGCGGGTTTGCCGGGAGTGGTATTGGCAATAGCACAGCCGGACTGGCAGTTCAGTTTGCTGGATAGCAACAGCAAAAAGACCAGTTTTGTGCAACAGGTGATCATTGAACTGGGGCTGCGCAACGTCGTGGTTCACTGCGCGCGTGCGGAAGCGTGGCAGACCACGGAGCTGTTCGACGGAATCATTTCACGTGCCTTTACAGGACTGGGTGAATTTATAGAAAGAACACGCCACTTGATGGCTGCGCAGGGACGTTGGGCGGCGATGAAGGGGATAGCGCAACAAGAGTTGGCGAGCGTGCCGAAAGGATGCCGGGTGGAGCGCGTCATACCGTTACAGGTACCGGGCTTGTGCGCGGCACGCAGTCTGGTTATTGCAACATGCAATGGGAGCGGAACGACTTGATAAAAATATTAGCCATAACCAACCAGAAGGGCGGGGTGGGGAAAACCACCACCAGCGTGAATCTGGCAGCCAGTCTCGCGGCGTCCAGGCAGCGCGTGTTGCTGATCGACCTTGACCCGCAGGGAAATGCCACGATGGGCAGCGGTATCGACAAGCGCGATTTGCAGGCTAGCGTCTATGAAGTACTGCTCGGCAGCAAAACGATAGCCGAGGCGCGCATACACTCGGACGCCGGCAAGTATGATTTGCTGCCAGCCAATCGAGATCTGGCCGGAGCAGAGATCGAATTGGTAGATCTTGCACACCGCGAAACGCGGCTGCGTGATGCGGTGCAACTGGTGGCCTCGGAGTACGACTTCGTGCTGATCGACTGTCCACCGGCACTGAATTTGCTGACCCTGAACGGTTTGTGTGCAGCCAAATCGGTGATGATTCCGATGCAATGCGAATATTACGCACTGGAGGGTTTGAGCGACCTGGTAAACACCATCCGCAAGGTGCGCGCAAATCTGAATCCGGAATTGGAGATCGAAGGTCTGTTGCGCACCATGTACGATCCGCGCAATGCACTGGCGCTGCAAGTCTCGGAACAGTTGCTGGAACATTTCGGCAACAAGGTCTATCGCACGATGATTCCGCGGAATGTGCGGCTGGCAGAAGCACCCAGCTATGGCGTGCCGGCACTGTATCACGACAAGTTATCAAAGGGAACGCAGGCATATCTGGCTTTGGCCGGTGAGTTATTGAACAACGCGGCATTGCCTGCTGCTACGGCATAATTAAGGATATAAAGATGGCAAAGCTACACAAGGGATTGGGAAGAGGCTTGGACGCGTTGTTGTCCGGGGGCAAGAGCGAAAAAGACGAGGTGATGCGTGATTTGAAGGTCACACTGCTCAAGCCGGGTAAATATCAGCCGCGTTCGCACATGGACGCAGCATCGCTGAACGACCTGGCCGCTTCGATCAAAGCACAGGGGATCATGCAGCCTATCCTGGTGCGGCAGCTTGCTGATAGCAGTTATGAGATCATCGCCGGGGAAAGACGCTGGCGCGCCGCGCAGCTGGCGGGTTTGAGCCATGTGCCGGTGCTGGTTCGCAGCGTCCCAGACAATGCTGCACTGGCGATGGCGCTGATCGAAAACATCCAGCGTGAAAACCTGAATCCGCTGGAAGAGGCGGTAGGCATCCAGCGTTTGATCGACGAATTCAAAATGACCCATCAAGTTGCAGCAGATGCAGTGGGGCGCTCACGCAGCGCAGCCAGCAATCTGCTGCGCCTGTTAAAGCTCCCGAAAACCGTACAGAGCCTGTTGATGGAAAACAAGCTGGACATGGGGCATGCGCGTGCATTGCTGCCGTTGGAGAATGCCCAGCAGATATTGCTGGCAAACAAGATCGTGATGGAAGGACTTTCTGTGCGCGAAGCGGAAAGCTTGGTGCAAAAGCAAACCCATGAGCCCCATAAGACCAAACCAAAGAAGGCAACCAAAATTAACCGCGACACACAGCGGTTGCAGGAGGAATTGAGCGCGTCTCTGGGAACGCATGCACAGATCAAGCCGGGTAATAAAGGCGCAGGAAAATTGATCATTGAATATTCGAACCATGATCAACTTGATGAGTTCCTGAGCCGACTCAAAAAGGGCAGGTAAGTTGAGCAAAAACGTAGGTGATGAACCGCAACAATGTTTGACACCCCCTGAAAACGCCGCTATTATCGCTGCGCTTTTCGATGTCGAAGCCAAAGAAAACAAATTGGCACGCCAGGTGCTCGTATCTCAGATGGTGGCCACCCTGGTAGTCGCAGTCATTGCATACGGCATCAAGAGTACACCGCAATTTGCTCTGGCGGTGTTGAGTGGAGGTGGGATTTCCGTTGTCAACGGAGCATTGCTGGCTTGGCGTATGTCTCGAGCGGCTTTGTCTTCTGTCCAGAACGCACATCATCAACTACGACTCATGTATTTTTACGCCGCCGAAAGATTTCTGGTGGTGGTTGCGCTGCTTGGTTTGTGCATGGCAGCGCTGAAGTTATCTCCGCTCGCTTTGCTGGGCGGCTTTGTGACGGGTCAAGCGGTGCTGTTGGCAGCCCGGTTGTTTTTGATCAGATTTAAAGATTGAGATAGTGACTAAAAATGTCTAGTGAAGCGCTCACATCAGCAGAATACATCAAGCATCACTTACAAAACCTGACCTATGGCCATTTGCCGGATGGTTCCTGGGGTGTTGCGCACAGTGCCGAAGAAGCCAAGGCGATGGGTTTCTGGGCGCTCAATCTGGACACGATATTGATGTCCCTGTTGCTGGGCACAGTCATCATGTTCATGTTCCGTAGCGCTGCAAAAAGTGCCACTGCAGGAACTCCCAACGGCCTGCAGAATTTTTGTGAGTGGGCGATCGAATTCGTCGACAGCAGCGTACGCGGCTCGTTTTCAGGCAAGAACAATATGATAGGCCCTTTGGCACTGACAATTTTCTTTTGGGTTTTTTCGATGAACCTGATGGACCTCCTGCCGATAGACTACACATCTTTGGTGATGCATCAGCTTGGCGTCCCGTTCTTCAAAGTCGTACCCACCACCGACCCGAATGCCACGTTCGGCATGGCAATCGGCGTGTTTATACTGGTGCTCTACTACAGCGTCAAGATAAAGGGGCTGGGCGGATTCATGGGCGAGTTGACTCTGCAACCGTTCGGCAAGTGGGGTATGCCGGTGAATCTGCTGCTGGAAGGTGTCAACCTGATCGCCAAGCCGATTTCCTTGGCACTGCGTCTGTTCGGCAACATGTATGCCGGTGAAATGATATTTATCCTTATCGCGCTGATGGGCGGTGCCTGGGCGGGAGCATCTATCGGCAGCGCCACTCTGTACGGATCGCAGATCCTGCTGTCGCTGGGTTGGGCGATCTTCCATATTCTGATCGTGACCCTGCAGGCGTTCATCTTCATGACGCTGACGGTGGTTTATCTGGACATGGCGCATCAGGAACACCACTAACTTTATCTGGCTTAAACGATTTTGATTTTGTAACTTTAACTTTTCAACCAGGAGAAATAGAAAATGGAAATGGCAAATGCACTGCTGTACATCGCTGGAGCACTGATGATGGGTCTGGGTGCGCTGGGCGCAGCCGTCGGTATCGGTATTCTGGGCGGCCGCTTTTTGGAAGGTGCGGCACGTCAACCGGAACTGATCCCTATGCTGCGTACCCAGTTCTTCGTGGTGATGGGCTTGGTCGATGCGGTTCCGATGATTGCCGTTGGTATCGCTATGTACGTGATGTTTGCGGTGGTCAAGTAAACCTTGCCAACCGTAAAAGCATAATTCAAGAAAGGTAGCTTGCATGAATATCAATGCAACTCTTCTCGCTCAGACGATCATGTTCGCACTATTCGTGTGGTTCTGCATGAAGTTCGTCTGGCCACCGATCATGGCCGCGCTGGATCAACGCCGCAAGCAGATCGCCGACGGTTTGGCGGACGCGGAACGCGCCAAACACGATCTGGAATTGGCAGCCAAGCGCTCCGCAGAGATTTTGCGCGAAGCGAAGGAAAAGGTCAGCGAAATTGTCGCCAATGGCGAGAAACGCGCCAGCGAGATCGTCGAAGCAGCCAAGGATCAAGCCAAGGTAGAAGGCGATCGCATCATCGCGGGTGCCAAGGCCGAGATCGATCAGGAAGTATTCCGGGCCAAGGAACAATTGCGCACCCAGGTGTCCTCGATCGCGCTTGCCGGTGCAAGCAAGATCCTGGCTCGTGAGATCGATGCGAAGGCACACAGCGACCTGCTGGACAAACTCGTCGCGGAAATCTGATCGCCATGTCTGAAGCCATTACCACAGCGCGACCATACGCCCAAGCGGCTTTTGAAGAAGCTCAAAAACTGGCGGACCTGAAAGGTTGGTCAGAAATGTTGCTTGCTCTTGCTGAAGCGGTCTGCCATCCAGAAGTTCGTGCAGTGGTCACCAATCCGCGCGTTGCCAAAAAGCAAATCGAAGGCCTGATGGAAGCTTTGCTTGGCACTCAGGCAAAAACTCAGCAGCGCAACTTTGTCCGGATCTTGGCCGACAACCAACGGCTGCTGTTACTGCCGGAAATAGTCTCAATCTTCGAAGCATTGCGAGCGGAAGCGGAAAAGACTGTGAATGTCGTGGTGGACTCCGCGTTCGAATTGACCGCCGCACAACAGGAAAAGATCATCAACTCTCTGAAGGCGCGCTTGGGTCGTGAAATCAAGCTGGTATGCAAAATCAATAAAGAATTGCTGGGCGGCGTGGTGATACGTGCAGGAGACAAGGTGATCGATGGTTCTGCGCGCACCCGTCTCGGTGAAATGGCAAACGCGCTGGCTTAATCGTAAACACGCAGGCCTGATAAAAGATATATCAATGAGGAAATCCACATGAAGCTCAACCCTTCTGAAATTAGCAATCTGATTCGCAGCCGCATCGACAACTTCGAAGCACTGACACAAGCGCGCACCGAAGGCACGGTAGTCAGCGTCACCGACGGTATCGTCCGCGTACACGGGCTTTCCGACGTGATGCAGGGTGAAATGCTGGAATTTCCCCGCAACACTTTCGGCCTGGCGCTGAATCTGGAGCGGGATTCTGTCGGCGCGGTGATCCTGGGCGAATATGAGCACATCACCGAAGGCGACACCGTCAAATGTACCGGCCGCATTCTGGAAGTGCCGGTGGGTCCGGAGTTGTGCGGACGTGTGGTGAATGCGCTGGGCCAGCCTATCGACGGCAAGGGCCCGGTCAACGCCAAGATGACCGACAAGATCGAAAAAGTCGCGCCGGGTGTGATCTCGCGTAAATCCGTTGATCAGCCGGTACAAACCGGTTTGAAATCGATCGACTCGATGGTTCCGATCGGTCGCGGTCAGCGTGAACTGATCATCGGCGACCGCCAGACCGGCAAGACCGCCGTTGCGGTAGACGCCATCATCAATCAAAAGGGTCAGAACATGACCTGCGTATATGTGGCGATCGGTCAAAAAGCATCGACCATCGCCAACGTGGTGCGCAAACTCGAAGAACACGGCGCGCTGGGGTACACCATCGTGGTCGCAGCGACCGCATCTGATTCCGCCGCGATGCAGTTCCTCGCGCCTTATGCCGGTTGCACGATGGGTGAATACTTCCGCGATCGCGGCCAGGACGCACTGATCGTTTATGACGATCTGACCAAGCAAGCCTGGGCATACCGTCAGATATCATTGTTGCTGCGCCGCCCGCCGGGTCGCGAAGCGTATCCCGGTGACGTGTTCTATCTGCACTCCCGTTTGCTGGAACGTGCGGCGCGCGTGAACGCGGACTACGTGGAAGCATTCACCAAAGGCGCAGTCAAAGGCAAGACCGGCTCACTGACCGCATTGCCTATCATCGAGACTCAGGCTGGCGACGTGTCCGCCTTCGTTCCGACCAACGTGATCTCCATCACCGACGGCCAGATCTTTTTGGAAACAGATCTGTTCAATGCAGGTATCCGTCCTGCGATCAACGCGGGTGTCTCGGTATCCCGTGTGGGTGGCGCGGCGCAGACCAAGGTGATCAAGAAACTCGGCGGCGGTGTGCGTCTGGCATTGGCGCAGTATCGTGAATTGGCGGCTTTCGCGCAGTTCGCTTCCGACCTGGATGAAGCGACCCGCAAACAGTTGGAGCGCGGCCGTATGGTGACTGAGCTGATGAAGCAGTTACAGTACTCCCCGCTGTCGGTTGCAACCATGGCGGTCACACTGTTCTCGGTCAACAAGGGATATTTCGATGACGTTCCGGTGAATAAGGCACTGGCGTTCGAGGGTGCTTTGCACACTTACCTGAAATCCAATAACAAGACCCTGATGGACGCGATCGAGACCAGCAAGGATCTGAATGCCGACAATGAAAAGTTGTTGTCCGCAGCGATCGAGAAATTCAAGTCTACGGCTGTTTATTGATAGAACAACTAGCCATCTGACTAAGCTGCAAAAAACGCAGCAAGTCATTGGTTATGATAAAACAACTAGTCATCCCACCAAGCAACCAAAAGTCGGTTGCCAAGTGGTTGGTTATAAGGCGGGAGTAAGAAATGGCTGGCAGTAAAGAGATACGCGCAAAGATCAAGAGTGTAGAAAATACACGCAAGATCACGCGCGCCATGGAAATGGTCGCCGCAGCCAAGATGCGTAGAGCACAGGAACGCATGCGCGCGGCCCGTCCATACGCTGAAAAGATACGCGCAGTAGCTGCGCACTTGTCGCGCGCCAATCCGGAATACAAACATCCGTTTTTGGTCAAGCGCGTTGAAAACAATAACGTCGGCCTGATCGTGGTGACTTCTGACAAGGGTCTGTGCGGCGGCTTGAACACCAACATCCTGCGGCTCGCGGTCAATCGCATGAAGGCCTGGGAAGGCGAGGGCAAGGGCATCCTGGTGTGCCCGATCGGCAACAAGGGTTTGGGCTTCATGAACCGCATCGGTGCCAAGGTCAAATCCAATCTGACCGGTCTGGGCGATACGCCACACATCGAGAAATTGATCGGTGCGGTGAAGCTGATGCTGGATGCCTATTCGGCGGGTGAGATCGACTCGATACATATCAGCTATAACCACTTCGTCAACACGATGAAACAGGAACCGTGCGTGGAGCAATTGCTGCCGCTGAGTGGTGAGCAACTGGGCACTTCCGAAGGCAGCTGGGACTACATCTACGAACCGGATGCCAAACAGGTGATCGATGAGTTGCTGGTGCGATACATCGAGTCGCTGGTTTATCAGGCCGTGGTTGAAAACATGGCTTCTGAACAAAGCGCGCGTATGGTGGCGATGAAGGCCGCTTCGGATAACGCGAAGAGCGTGATCGGCGAGCTTAAACTGGTTTACAACAAGGCGCGCCAGGCGGCCATCACCCGCGAGATCTCCGAGATCGTGAGCGGTGCTGCAGCGGTCGGTTAAAGCGCGGTAGGGGCGCGATTCATCGCGCCCAAACAGAATCAATTTATAGACGGGGAATCATCAAAAATGAAACAAGGAAAAATCGTTCAGTGTATCGGTGCGGTGGTCGACATCGAATTTCCACGCGATCAAATGCCCAAAGTGTATGAAGCACTGCAACTGGCGGACGCGGGGACTTCGACTGCCGAAGCGGGCTTGACCTTTGAAGTGGAGCAGCAACTCGGTGACGGCGTGGTGCGTACCATCGCGATGGGTTCTTCCGACGGTCTGCGCCGCGGCATGCTGGTCAATTCCACCGGCAAAGGTATTTCCGTACCGGTCGGCAGCGGCACGCTGGGCCGCATCATGGACGTGCTGGGCCGCCCGATCGACGATGCCGGTGAGATCAAGTGCGACG
>JBDTPM010000233.1:0-2680 GCA_039932695.1 Gallionella sp.
ATGTCTGGCTTGGTGTTTGACAACGCTCACTATCTGTTGGGTGGCGTTTTTTCAAAGCAGCAGCGAACTCAGCTACTCACATCAGCTGGTTTTTATAGTGTTGCCGACAGTCGTTTGGGCGGCGATGAGCTTCGGCGTGATGGGTTCAGCACTGGCCGTGCTGCTGCCAGTGCTCATCGCGGCATTGGCAACCGGGCGAGGGCTGGGTCCGTTTTATACCGAGGACGCCCAGAGAGGCCAGTTCCAGCTGTTGTTGTTTTTCTTCACTGCGGTGTTGGTCGAGCTGATGGTGGTGGCCATGCAGGCAAGGCGCAAGCGGGCTGAAGTGGCTTTGCAAAAAAGCGAACTGCAACTGCGCACCATCATCGCGACCGAGCCGGAATGCGTGAAATTGCTGGCTAAAGACGGCACCGTGCTGCAGATGAACCCTGCCGGGTTACGGATGCTGGAGGCTGACACGCCTGGGCAGATCATCGGGCAAAAGGCGCTGGGAATCGTGGTGCCTCAGCATCGGGGAGCCTTTGCTGATCTGATGAGACGTGTATTTGAAGGCGAATCCGGAAATCTGGAATTTGAGGTGGTCGGACTTAAAGGCTCGCACCGCTGGCTGGAAACCTATGAGGTGCCGATGCGGGATGCAGAAGGCAGGATCACTTCGATGTTGGGGATCACCCGCGATATCACCGAACGCCAGCGGATCCAGAAGGAAACTGAATCGCTGCTGAGACGCTATCAGACATTGATGAAGACCGCGCTCGATGGCATCCGCGTCATGGATATCCAGGGCAATATAATTGAAGCCAATGACTCTTTCTGCGAAATGTTGGGTTACACCCATGAAGAGGCGAGCCACCTTAATGTTGCTGATTGGGATGTGCAGTGGTCCAAGGAGGAACTGCAGCAACGGCTCAAGGATTTCGTCGGTAAAAGCGCAAGGTTCGAGACCGTGCACTGTCGCAAGGACGGTACGCTGCTTGATGTCGAGATCAGCACCACTGGTGTTGAAATAAACGGGCAGAGTTACTTCTTTGCATCAAGTCGCGATATCACCGGACGCAAGGCAAGTGAAGAAAAGCTCCAGCGGCTGATGAATCTCTACGCGGCGCTGACCCAATGCAACCAGTCCATCGTGCGATGCAGCAGCGACGTCGAGTTGTACCAGCAAGTCTGCCGCGATGCGGTGCGGTTCGGCGGCATGAAGATGGCGTGGATAGGCTCGGTGGATAAGACAAGCCATAGGGTCAAACCGTTGGCCAGTTTTGGCGAAAACACCGAATATCTGAAGGATATTATAATTTCAGCAGAAGCCAGCGAACCATCCGGTCAAGGTCCGACTGGAACAGCTATTCGCGAAGACCATCCGGTATGGATCCAGGATTTTCAGAATGACCCGCTCCTCGCCCTGTGGCGCGATCGCGATACACATTCCGATTGGGCCGCCTCGGCCGCACTGCCCTTGCAACGCAATGGGGTGGTCATCGGCGCCTTGAATCTATATTCCTCAGTGGCTAACGCCTTCGATGAAGCTGCGCGTAACTTGCTGGTCGGCATGGCGACGGATATTTCATACGCGCTGACCAGATTCGCCCTGTTGGCTGAACGCAGCAAAACCGAAGATGCGATGCGTATCGCCGCCGTCACGTTCGAAACCCAGGAAGCCATCCTGATCACCGATCCGGATGGCAATATCCTGCGCGTCAATCAGGCCTTCCAGGAGATCACCGGCTACCATGCCGAAGATGTGATCGGGCAAAACCCGCGCATCTTGCAGTCGGGGCGGCACGATGCGGCTTTCTTTCAGGCGATGTGGTCTGATCTGCGCACTACCGGTAAATGGTCTGGAGAGTTATGGGACAGACGCAAGGATGGCGAGATCTATCCGAAGTTGATGACCATCACGGCGGTTCGCGACGACAACAGGCAGGTGACACATTACGTTGCGGTGTTTCGCGATATCAGTAATCGAAAGAAGTCGGAAGATGAGATTCATCAACTGGCCTTCTACGACTCTCTGACGTTATTGCCGAATCGCCGGTTGCTGATCGATCGTTTGCACCAGGCTGTGGCGGCCAGTGGACGCAATGGCAGGCATGGGGCATTGCTGTTCCTGGATATGGATCACTTCAAGACGATCAATGACACGCAGGGTCATGTGATGGGTGACCAGTTGTTGATCGAAGTGGCGCGCCGGTTGCAGACCTGTGTTCGGGACGGCGACAGCGTGGCGCGGCTGGGCGGCGATGAGTTCGTGGTGGTGCTGGAAGGGCTGAGCAGCGATGCCAATGAGGCAGCGAGCCAAACTGAACTGGTCGCGGAAAAGATCCGCAGCGAGCTGGGACGGCCCTATCTGCTGAATGATTTTGAATGCCTGTCCTCGGCCAGTATCGGGATCAGCCTGTTCCTGGGTCATCTTGAGAGCGTCGAAGAACTGCTGATGCACGCGGATGTCGCGATGTATCAGGCCAAATCAGCAGGCCGCAATTCCAGCCGCTTCTTCGACCCGGCCATGCAAACAGCACTGGACCTGCGAGCGGCACTGGAAGCGGATCTGCGTCATGCCCTGGAAAAGCAGCAATTCCGCTTGTACTATCAAATCCAGGTGGACAGCCAAAACCACCCGATGGGCGCAGAGTTGCTGCTGCGCTGGCAACATCCTGAACGCGGTCTGATCGCTCCTATG
>JBDTPM010000234.1:0-1850 GCA_039932695.1 Gallionella sp.
GCAGCGGATGGCCAGAGCCGTCATGTTGAAATCGGGGCTATCCTTGGTTCGGCCCAGCGCCAGAAACTCGTCGCGAGTCAGCTTGAGTTCCGAGAAATAGTGCTCGAAGTAATCCTGCACCATGCCCTCGTTGAAATGATCGTGTCCGGCCGGCACCGGCGTATGAGTGGTAAAGATCGTATTGACCGCTACCGCTTCAAGAGCCGCGAAAAAGCCCAGACCATCATTGGCGATCTTGTGACGCATCCTTTCCAGCACCAGGAAAGCGGCGTGACCTTCGTTGATGTGCCAGACCGTGGGTTTCAAACCCAGCTCCTGCAACGCGCCTACACCGCCGATACCCAGCACGATCTCCTGCTCGATGCGCATCACCTTGTCGCCTCCGTACAGGCGGTGCGTGATGTCGCGATCATGCGGGCTGTTGCTTTCAAGATCGGTATCCAGCAGGTAAAGCGTGATATGGCCGACCTTGGCCTGCCAGATCTTGATATCGAGCTTGCGTCCCGGCAGATTCACCGATGTATAGGCCTCGGAACCATCGGCACGCGTGGCCGGAACGATAGGCATGTCTTCAAAATTCGAGTCGCTGTTTGAAGCGATTTGATTGCCTTCGCTGTCTATGGTTTGATGAAAATATCCCTGGCGATACAACAAACCGACACCGATGAATGGCAGCCGCAGATCACTTGCCGCCTTGCAGTGGTCGCCTGCAAGGATGCCCAGGCCGCCCGAGTAGATCGGAAAACTTTCGTGGAAGCCGAATTCGGCGCAGAAATAGGCGATCAGATCGTCTTTGCGCAACCAGTCCGATCCGCCAGCCGGGGACCGGTGATTGTGGTAAGTGTCGAAATCTGCCAATACCCTGTTGAAATTGCCGATGAACACCTGGTCATCGGCCGCGTCCAGCAGACGCTGCTCGTCCACGCGCTTCAAAAATGCTTTGGGGCTTTGTCCGGTGGCCTTCCACAGCCCCGGGTGCAGACTGGCAAATAGCAAACGTGTCGGGCGGTCCCAGCTATACCAAAGGTTATTTGCCAGCTCTTCGAGACGCGCCAGGCGCGCCGGGATCTTTGGTCGGACTTGTAAAATATAGGCTGTGCTTCTTTTCATGGGTCGATTTTCAGTAAGTATAGTAAGAATTAATGCATTGCTTGCGCGGGACCCGTGATTATAGCGTAACTGTCCCGCACTCCTGTAATACCCCGCGCGGGACTATCGCCTGCGCTGCCGATTCAGCGATGCGTTGAGCGACCGCAGCGCTCATTTCATCCAGATCTTCATGCACGAAGACTGTCTGTGCATTCGGCAACACGGTGATATTCATGATGCATCAAGATCAAGCTGTGCGGCGCGCAGAGCCGGGCCGAATAATGCGGCTCTATCGTTGAGGATCACCTTGACCGGCATCGCTTCCAGCAATCGACGCATCCGGCCTTTGTTCAGAAAGGCTTCGAGGAATGCGCCCTGCTTCAACAGCGGCAGGATTTTCGGCGCTATGCCGCCGCCCAGATATATGCCGCCGCGACTCATCACCTTGAGCGCGAGATTGCCCGCTTCCGCTCCATACAGACGGACGAACCAATTCAGCGTCTCGACGCAGATCTCATTGCGACCAGCCAGCGCGGCCTTGGCAATGGCTGCGGCAGGGTCACCGTTGCGCATCTTTTCCACCAGCCATTGCGGTGCGGCTGCCTGACGATACAGGCACAGAAATTCGTGCATGCTCGACAATCCGGTACCGGACACGACACGCTCCCAACTGACATGCTTGTGCTGTCGCTTAAGATGGGTCAACAAAGCCATGTCCAATTCATTGTCCGGGCTGAAACTTGCATGTCCGCCTTCGGTGG
>JBDTPM010000235.1:0-4702 GCA_039932695.1 Gallionella sp.
GACAAGCAAAAAGATGTTGTGTTTAGTGTCGTTGTTGGGTTTGATGTTGGGATCGCAGTCTGCGCTGGCAGCGAGCGCGGCGGTGCGCGAGATGGCCGGAATCATGGTTCACCTGGAGCATTACCCCAGTGACGCGGAAAAGGCAAAGCTGAAGAGCATCGTCGACAACAAGGGCAGCACCGAGCAGGAACGTGTTCTGGCCACCGCCATTTCCAATCTGAAGCACAAAGCGGCCGCATCAGATCAGGATAAACTCAAGCATGTGATGGACGATGCTTCTGCGCCTGCCGAGGTGCGGGATCTGGCCGGCATCGTGCTCAATATCAGTCATATGCCCAGCGCGGCGGACAAGGGCAAGCTGGAAAAGATGATGAAGTGACGCTGGGCGCCGCAGGTTGACTACAGCCAAGCACCGAGAATATCGCAAGGCGGCGACCCGCGCCGGTCTGCGCTATGTCACCGATGGCCACCCCGGCATCAGCCGGCGCCGTTCCGGCAAAGGGTGGAGTTACTTCGATGTGGGCGGCACGCGCATCGCCGACCCGGCCGAGCGCAAAAGGATCAACGCGCTGGTGATCCCGCCGGCGTGGACCGATGTCTGGATCTGTCCCTATCCCGATGGACACATCCAGGTGACGGCGCGCGATGCGCGCGGACGCAAGCAGTATCTCTATCATCATTCATACCGCGAAGCGCGCGACCGATCCAAATTCAGCCGTATGCTGGAATTCAGCGAGATCCTGCCGGTGCTGCGGGAGCACGTGGAACGCGACCTGCGTGCCGCCAGGTTCAGCCGTCGCCAGCTCCTCGCCACGGTGGTGCGGCTGCTGGACAGGACGCTGATCCGCGTCGGCAACGACGAATACGCCCGCGAGAACCACTCTTATGGACTGACGACGCTGCGCAGGAAGCATGTGCAGATCAAGGGGGGATTGTTGCGCTTCAGCTTTCGCGGCAAGAGCGGTGTCGAGCACTGTATCTCCATCAACGACACGCGGCTCGCCCACATCATCCAGCGTTGCCAGCTGCTGCCCGGGCAGGAGATGTTCCAGTACCTCGATGCGTTCGGCAAGCGCAAGCCCATCACGTCGGACGATGTGAACGCTTATCTCCGCGAAATTTCCGGCTGCGACATCACGGCCAAGGATTTTCGCACCTGGGGCGGGACCATGGTGGCTGCAGTGGCGTTGCGGGCGATGGGACCCGCAACCAGCCGCAGCGAGGCGGATCGCAACATCGTGCGGGCGCTGGACGCAGTGGCAGACCGGCTGGGCAACACGCGCGCGATGTGCCGCACGTATTATGTGCATCCCGCGCTGCTTCAAGCCTATCACCTGGGTCTTACGGCGCCCCTTGCACCTGTGCCGGCACCAAACGGCAAGCGCCGTCCGGTGACGGCGGCCGCGTTACGTCTCGACGAGGTCGTGGTGTTGCAGTTCCTGCACGAGACGGTGGATGCTTCGTAGTCTGGCAGGCAGTATCCGATATGGGATGTCAGTCAGGCGATCACCGGCAGCCGGGCGAGCGCGGCTTTGATGGCTTCTTCCGGCAGTGCGAAATCTTCCAGTTTGCCGCTGAAGTAACTGTCGTAGGCGCCCATGTCGAAATGGCCGTGGCCGGAGAGGTTGAAGAACAGCGTCTTTTTTTCGCCGCTCTCCTTGCAGCGCATCGCCTCGTCGATACAGGCAGCGATGGCGTGATTGGATTCCGGTGCGGGGATGATACCTTCGGCACGGGCGAAAGCGACGCCGGCACGGAAGGTGGCGAGCTGCGGCACCGCCACGGCTTCGATCAACTTTTCGTGGTAGAGCTGCGACACCAGCGCCGAATCGCCGTGGTAGCGCAAGCCGCCGGCGTGGATGCCGGGCGGCATGAAATCATGGCCGAGGGTGTACATCAGCATCATCGGTGTGAGCTTGGCGGTGTCGCCGAAATCATAGGCGTAATGGCCGCGCGTCAGGGTCGGGCAGGAAGTCGGTTCGACCGCCACCATGCGCACTTTTTTGCCCGCTGCCATGTCGGCAAAGAACGGAAAGGCCGCACCGCCGAAATTCGATCCGCCGCCGCAAGGGGCAAAGATCATGTCCGGATAATCGCCGACCTTCTCGAATTGTTTCTTGGCTTCCAGCCCGATCACGGTCTGGTGCAGCAGCACATGATTGAGCACCGATCCCAGCGCATAGTTGGTGTCGGAGCGATTGGCCGCGTCTTCCACCGCTTCGGAGATCGCAAGGCCTAGCGAACCCTGGTTGTTCGGGTCTGCTGCCAGCGCGGCGCGTCCGGTGTTGGTTTCCATGCTGGGGCTGGCGAACACTTCCCCGCCCCAGGTCTGCATCATCGAGCGGCGGTAAGGTTTCTGGTTGTAACTCACCTTGACCATGTACACCCGCACTTCCAGGCCGAACATCTGGCCCGCCAGCGACATCGCGCAACCCCACTGCCCGGCGCCGGTTTCGGTGGCGATACGTTTGATGCCCGCTTCTTTGTTGTAATAGGCCTGGGCGACGGAGGTGTTGGTCTTGTGCGAACCCGCCGGGGAAACGCCTTCGTATTTGTAGTAGATCTTGGCCGGCGTACCGAGTGCGGCTTCCAGCCGGTGGGCGCGGTACATCGGCGAGGGACGCCACATCTGATAGATCTCGCGCACCTTCTCGGGGATCTTGATCCAGCGCTCGGCAGACATTTCCTGCTCGATCAGGCTCATCGGGAAGATGGCGGTGAGCGCGTCCGGTCCGATCGGCTTGCCGTCCGGCCCCAGCGGAGGCGCGGGCCGGTTGGGCATATCCGCAACGATGTTGTACCAGTGGGTGGGGATCTCAGATTCGTCCAGCAGGATCTTGGTCTGTGTCATGGCGGGCTCGCGAGTTGGGGTTGATCGGAGTGAAGCAATATATAAGCGCCGCCGTGTAATGATGTTGATTCAAGTCAATTTCGCAGCAAGTGATGCGTGGTCACGGGCATCGGTTAGCAGCGAGACACGCCATCCAAGCGTAGCACCCGTTATTCCTTGTCGCAAATGCAAGTCACAATGGCTTGCTGACCTTGATGATGCCCTGATCTTCCCCGCTGACCCTGGATGCGAAACCCAGCCGGGTCATCAATTTGAGCATGTTGTGATTGTTCACCAGCACTTCGCCCTCGATGGTCTTCAAACCCTTCAGGCGCGCCGCTTCCATCAGCGAGACCATGAGTTTTTGTCCCAGTCCCTTGCCCTGCATGTTGTCGGCCACCACCAGGGCGAATTCGCAGGTGTCGCCGTCCGGATTGATCGCGTAGCGGGCCACTCCCAATTCGACTTCCTTGTCTTGCTCGATGTTCACCGCGATCAAAGCCATCTCGCGGCTGTAGTCGATCTGCGTGAGACGCGCCAGCATGGTTTCAGTGAGCTCTTGCACGCTGTTCATGAAGCGGAAATATTTGGATTCTTCCGACAGGTCATGCACGAATTTTTGTACCAGATCGGCGTCTTCTGGGCGGATCGGGCGGATCGTGATGTCGGTGCCATCGGCGAGTTGCCACTGGCTGACCAGGTGTGTGGGGTAGGGATAGATCGCCATGTGCGCATAACGGTCGGCGCCGGGCTGGCGGAATTCCACCACCACGCGCGCATCGGCCGCCAGTGCGCCGTTCTCGTCGAGGATCAACGGGTTGATGTCCATCTCCTTGAGCAGCGGCAGTTCGCACACCATCTCGGAGACGCGCAGCAGCACGTCTTCCAGCGCCTCCATGTTGGCCGGAGCCATGTTGCGGAATTTGCCCAGCATCCCGGCGATGCGCGTTTCCCGGATCAGTTCGCGCACCAGGAAATTGTTCAGCGGCGGCAGCGCCACGGCACGGTCGCCCATGATCTCGACCGTGGTGCCGCCCGCGCCGAAGGTGATCACCGGACCGAACACCGGGTCGGTGGTCACGCCTATCATCAGCTCGCGGCCATTCGGCTTGATGACCATCGGCTCGATGGAGATGCCGTCCACCTTGGCGTTGGGGCGGTTGAGTTTTATGTTGTCCTGGATGTGCTGGTAGGAGGCGCGCACTTCATGGGCGTTGCGCAGGTTGAGTATCACTCCGCCCGCATCGCTCTTGTGCGTGATGTCCGGCGAATTGACTTTCATCGCCACGGGGAAGCCGAGCTGCTGCGCTATCAGCAGCGCTTCGTTGGCCGAGTGCGCGACCATGGTGCGCGCTACCGGGATGTGGAAGGCCGACAGCAGCGCCTTCGATTCCATCTCGCTCAGCACCTTGCGGTGCTGCTGCATCGCGCCCTCGATGATCAGGCGCGCGCTTTCCACATCCGGCTCGACATGGTGCGAGAACGGTCCCGGCATCTGCATCAGCAGTTTCTGGTTGCGGTAATAAGCGGACAGGTGCGAGAACACTTCGACCGCCGGTTCGGGGGTGCGGAAATGCGGCTTGTGCGCCTTGGCAAACGCATCGCGTGATTCTTTCACCTGGACATCTCCCATCCAGCAGGTGAGCAGCGGTTTGCTGTGGGTGTTGGAAAGTTCGATCATCGCCTGCGCCGATTCCAGCGGTTTGGTCATCGCCTGCGGCGTGAGGATGGCCAGCACGCCATCGACATTGTCATCTTCGAGACAAGCCTTTACGGCATGTTGATAGCGATCCGCCTGCGCGTCGCCGATGATGTCCACCGGGTTGCCGTGCGGCCAGTTCAGCGGCAGATGCTGGTTGAGATATTCGATCG
>JBDTPM010000236.1:0-2686 GCA_039932695.1 Gallionella sp.
GTCCGGTGGGCGCGCTGACCAGCAAACCATTCCGCTACACCGCGCGCAACTGGGAAATGTCGCGGCGCAAGTCGGTGAGCCCGCACGATGGCCTGGGTTCCAATCTGGCCGTGCAGGTGAGGGACAACAAGGTGCTGCGTGTGGTGCCGATAGAAAACGAAGCCATCAACGAGTGCTGGATATCCGACAAGGACAGGTTCAGCTATGAAGGACTGAATGCGCCGGAACGTCTGACCAGGCCGATGATCAAGCAGGACGGCAAGTGGGTCGAAGTCGAATGGCAGGCCGCGCTGGAATATGTGGCGAATGGGCTGCGCCAGATCAGGAGTTCCGCGGGAGCGGAGCAGATCGCCGCACTGGCGACCCCGCATTCCACGCTGGAAGAGCTCTACCTGCTGCAAAAACTGATGCGCGGGCTCGGCTCAAACAACATCGATTTCCGTTTGCGCCAGTCCGATTTCAGCGCGGACGGAAAACAAGCGGGGAACCTCCCTCATCCTGATGAAACTACTAGCCATTCGACTAGGCCATCAAAAGACGATGCCCAAGTCGCTGGTTATAACCTTCCCCCAGGGGGGAAAGGGACGGACGCCTCCTCCGATGGAGGAGAGCCAAGACGATTCCTGCCGTGGCTGGGTATGCCGGTCGCAGAGATCAATACCCGTGACCGATTCCTGATCGTCGGCAGCTTCCTGCGCAAGGACCATCCGCTGCTGGCACAGCGTGTGCGCCAGGCTGCCAAAAAGGGCGCGCAGGTCAACATCGTGCATTCCAGCGATGATGAATTGCTGATGCCGGTAAAGAACAGATCCATTGTTGCGCCGAACGAGTTGATCAATATACTGGCGCAAATCCTCAAGGCTCTGGCAGCAGAAAAATCCGCCGCTCTTTCTGCGGAGGCGCAGAAAGCCGTCGCTGCCGTGCAAGCTTCCGAGCCGGCGCGTGCCATCGCGCGCAGTCTGGCGAGCGGCGAACGTGCCGCGGTGCTGCTGGGCAACTTCGCGCAGCAACATCCACAGGCCACCCAGATCGCCTTGCTGGCCGGGCAGATCGCCGAGCTGTGCGGGGCGAAGTTCGGCTTTCTCGGTGAGGCGTCAAACAGCGTGGGAGCTTATCTGGCCGGAGCCGTGCCGTTCGAAAATCACCCTCATCCTAACCTTCTGAATGAAGCAACTAGCCATTCGACTAGGCTGCCAGAGACCGCAGCCAAGTCGCTGGTTATCCCTGAGGGAGAAGGGACGATTGCCTCCTCTCCCGCAAGCGGGAGAGGATTGAGGAAAGGGTTGGGTACCGCGGGCATGAACGCAGCACAAATGCTGGCTGCCCCGCGCAAGGCTTATCTCCTGCTGAATGTCGAGCCGGAACTGGACATGCAAGATCCGCAGCTGGCGATGGCCGCGATGCATGCTGCCGATATGGTAGTGGCATTGTCCGCCTTCAAACACCACGCGACTGAATACGCCGATGTGTTGCTGCCGATCGCGCCTTACACCGAAACTTCCGGTACCTTTGTGAACACGGAAGGGCGCGTGCAAAGTTTCCGGGGTGCCGTCAGGCCGCTGGGCGAGACACGCCCGGCCTGGAAGGTGTTGCGTGTCCTGGGCAACCTGCTGGACTTGTCAGGATTTGATTTTGACAGCAGCGAGGCAGCCCGCGACGAACTGTTGGCCGGGAAGAGCGTGGCTGAACAGCTTGATAATCATATCGCCGGTATCGCTCTGCAAGCCGCGACAAGTGGCAACAGTCAGGGCTTGCAGCGTGTCAGCGATGTACCGATCTATTCCGCCGATGCGCTGGTGCGCCGCGCGACCTCGCTGCAAAGCACCCGCGATGCGGCAACCCCTTGCGTGATGATGCATAGCACCGAGTTGCAGAAACTTGGCGTGAAATCCGGCGATACTGTGAAAGTGAATCAGGGCAACGCGACCGTGCGACTGGTGGCGAAATCGAACGACACCA
Organism: Gallionella sp.; assembly: GCA_039932695.1. Classification (GTDB taxonomy): domain Bacteria; phylum Pseudomonadota; class Gammaproteobacteria; order Burkholderiales; family Gallionellaceae; genus Gallionella. Next base: position 1,960 of record JBDTPM010000236.1, read on the forward strand.
TGCCGGTCGCTACTGCACGTGTGGCGGCGGGACATCCGGCAACTGCGGAACTGGGCGCGATGTTTGGCGCAATCACTGTGGAGCGAGCTTGATGGAATTGCTGCAAACTCTGCTGCAGACCGGCCAGCAACTGCTCGGCCCGGCTTGGCTGCCGATCTGGACGGTGGTCAAGATCATGGCGATCATATTGCCGATCATGGGTGGGGTCGCCTATCTGACATTGGCCGAGCGCAAAGTCATCGGCTACATGCAGATCCGTATCGGACCGAATCGCGTCGGATATTTCGGCCTGCTGCAACCGGTCGCCGATGGCGTGAAGTTGCTGCTCAAGGAAATCATCATTCCGACCGGCTCCAGCAAATTCCTGTTCGTACTGGCGCCTATCATGGCGTTGGCCCCGTCTCTTGCTGCGTGGGCGGTGGTGCCGTTCAGTGACGGTGTGGTGCTGGCCGATCTCAACGCCGGACTGTTGTACATCCTGGCGATGACATCGCTGGGCGTGTACGGCGTCATCATCGCCGGCTGGGCTTCGAATTCCAAGTACGCATTCCTCGGTGCAGTCCGATCCGCCGCACAGATCGTGTCCTACGAGATCGCGATGGGCTTCGCGCTGGTATGCGTGCTGATGGTGGCGCAAAGCATGAATCTTGGCGATATCGTGCGCGGTCAGCAAGGCAGCATGGGCATGTTGAACTGGTATGTGTTGCCGCTGTTCCCGATGTTCATG
>JBDTPM010000237.1:0-6767 GCA_039932695.1 Gallionella sp.
CTGCAATTGCAACGCGCCGGTGGAATCGATGATGCGAGTATCGTCATAGGGGAAGCCGGGGATGCGCGTCACGCTGGATCCTGCGGCGATGATCGCGGTATCGAAGCTGATGGTTTTCTTGCCATCCTTGAATGCAACTTCCAGGTGATTAGGCGAGGTGAATTTCGCGATGCCCTGAACCACCTGCACTTTGCGCTGCTTGGCCAATGCGGACAATCCACCGGTGAGTTTGTTGATGACGCTTTCTTTCCAGCTGCGGATCTTGTCGATGTCGATCTTCGGTTTTGCAAATGTCACGCCATGATGGGCGGCTTCTTCGGCTTCGCTGATCACTTTGGCGACATGCAGCAGCGCCTTGGACGGAATACAGCCGACGTTCAGGCACACACCGCCCAGACTGGCATATTTTTCGACCAGCACCACCTGCTTGCCCAGGTCGGCCGCGCGGAACGCGGCGGTATAGCCGCCGGGTCCGGCGCCCAATACCAGCACTTCGGCGTGTAGGTCGCCTTTCTTGAAGGATTGAGGTGCGGGTGCTGATTGTGGAGCAGGAGCCGGAGCCGATGATTTAATTGGTGCAGCCGCCGGTGCAGGCGAACTGGCTGCGGGCTTGGCAGCAGGAGTTGCGGACGCCGCGTTGCTTTCCAGTGTCAGAATCACGCTGCCTTGGGAGACCTTGTCGCCGACCTTGACCTTGAGTGCTTTCACCACGCCTGCTGCGGGGCAGGGGACTTCCATTGCGGCTTTGTCGGTTTCCAGTGTGATCAGCGATTGCTCGGCTTCCACCTGGTCGCCCGCCTTCACGAACAATTCGATGACCGCAACGTCTTTGAAATCGCCGATGTCCGGCACTTTGACTTCGATGGTTTGGCTCATGGTGTCTGCTTTCCTGGTCGAGTTGGTTATATACGTATCTGGCCGCTGCCCAGCACGATGTATTTTTGCGAGGTCAGTCCTTCCAGTCCGACCGGACCGCGCGCATGGATCTTGTCGGTGGAGATGCCGATCTCCGCCCCGAGTCCGTATTCGAAACCGTCGGCGAAGCGCGTCGAGGCGTTGACCATCACCGAACTGGAATCCACCTCGCGCAGGAAGCGCATCGCCTTGGTGTAGTTCTCCGTGACGATGCTGTCGGTATGCTGCGAGCCATAGGTGGCGATATGTTCTATGGCTTCATCCAGGCCGGCAACCACCCGCACTGCGAGTATCGGCGCGAGATACTCAGTGAACCAGTCTTCCTCGGTGGCGACCTTCATTTGCGGCGCCAGTGCGCGTGCCGCGTCATCGCCGCGCAGTTCCACACCTTTGTCGAGATAGATATTGCACAAACGGGGCAACACATCGGCGGCCACAGCTTGTGCGACCAGCAGCGTCTCCATCGCGTTGCACACGCCATAGCGATGCGTCTTGGCGTTGTCGGCGATGCGTATGGCTTTTTCCAGATCGGCTTCGTCATCGATATAGACATGGCAGACGCCGTGCAGGTGTTTGATCACCGGCACTTTGGATTCTTCGGAGATACGCTCGATCAGACTCTTGCCGCCGCGCGGCACGATCACGTCGACATATTCCTTCATCGTGACGAGTTCCCCCACCGCTGCACGGTCGGTGGTGGCGACGACCTGCACCGCGGTTTCCGGCAGACCGGCGATGCGCAGCCCGGTATGCACGCAGGCGGCGATGGCCTGGTTGGAATGGATCGCTTCCGAGCCGCCGCGCAATATCGCCGCGTTTCCGGATTTCAGGCACAGCCCGGCGGCATCCGCGGTGACGTTGGGGCGCGATTCGTAGATGATGCCGATCACGCCGAGCGGCACGCGCATCTTGCCGACCTGGATGCCGGAAGGGCGATAATTCAAATCGCTGATCGCGCCGATCAGGTCTGGCAGTCGCGCGATCTGCAGCAAGCCTTCGGCCATGCCGCTCACGGTCTTCTCGGTCAGCGTGAGCCGGTCCACCGACGCGGCGTCCAGGCCGTTGGCTTTAGCCGCAGCGACATCCTTGGCGTTCGCGGCCAGTAGCAGCGAGGTCTGGTGCTGCAGTGCGGCGGCGATCTCGGTCAGTGCACGATTCTTGGTGGCGGTGTCGGCTTGCGCCATGATGCGCGAAGCTGCACGTGCGGCCTTCCCTACGCCCTGCATGTATTCCTTGACGTTAGACATAGTGTGCTCTTTGAAACGAATGGGGTGCATTTTAACCCAAGTGCTAAAATGCGCGCCTTTCTTAAATTATAGACACAGCATGTCCGACATCCTCAACAAGATACTCGCGGTCAAGGCGCAGGAAGTGGCGGCTGCAAAACCTGTCAATCCTTTGCACCAGCTGCGTACCGAAGCCGAGCAGGCTGAGCCGCCGCGTGATTTTACCGGCGCGATACGCGACAGGATCGCGGCAGGAGGACCTGCCGTGATCGCGGAGATCAAGAAGGCAAGCCCAAGCAAGGGGGTGTTGCGGGAAGATTTTGATCCCGCCGAGATCGCCGCCAGCTATGCGCGTCATGGCGCAACGTGTCTGTCGGTGCTGACCGACGCGCAGTTCTTTCAGGGCAGTGCGGATTACCTTCAGCAGGCGCGTGCGGCCTGTGACTTGCCGGTGTTGCGCAAGGATTTCATCGTGGACGAATACCAGATCTATCAGGCGCGGGTGATGGGCGCGGACGCGATCCTGCTGATCGCTGCGGCACTGCTGCTCAAGCAGATGCAGACATTCGAAACGTTGGCGCATAGTCTCGGCATGGCGGTGCTGGTGGAGGTGCATGACAGTGTGGAACTGAATAACGCGCTGCAATTGACTACGCCGCTTATCGGAGTGAATAACCGAAACCTGCGCAGTTTCGAAGTGACTCTGCAGACCACGCTGGATCTGCTGCCGCGCATTCCGGCCGATCGCATCGTGGTCACCGAGAGCGGCATCCTGAAGCGGGAGGATGTCAAGCTGATGCGCAGCCATCAGGTGAACGCATTTCTGGTGGGCGAGGCGTTCATGCGCGCGGACGATCCGGGCGTAGAATTGGCACGTGTGTTTGCCTGATGTCTATGCTTGATGTCTAAATTGGGGGAGAGTGTCATGTTGAATCTGGACCGGCTGATCATCGAATTCGACAAGGGCTTGCGCACACTGTTCAGTCAGGCGCACAGCGTGCGTCCCCATCCCGATGCGAAACTGCCCGAAGCAACTATGGATGATGCCGCCAAGAAAAATGCTGCCGCGTTGATGCGTGTCAATCATAGCGGTGAGATCTGCGCCCAGGCCTTGTACCAGGGACAGGCGTTGACCGCGCGCGACCCGGTCGTGCAACAGACGCTCCAGCGTGCCGCGCAGGAAGAGACCGAGCATCTCGCCTGGACGGCCAGACGCGTGCATGAGCTGGGCGGACACTTGAGCATGTTGAATCCGTTCTGGTATACCGGCTCGCTGGCGATCGGCGCGGTAGCAGGTCTATTGGGCGACCGGTGGAATCTCGGCTTTCTCGCCGAAACCGAAAGGCAGGTAGGCCAACATCTGCAAAGTCATCTGGATCGCTTGCCGCAGCAGGATGAGAAGAGTCGAGCCATCGTGGCGCAGATGTATACCGACGAGGTCGGGCATGCCGCGATGGCGACCTCGCTCGGCGGTGCAGAGTTGCCGCAGCCGGTTCAGTTGGCGATGAAACTGAACAGCAAGGTGATGACAGGCACTTCCTACTGGGTGTAAATAAGGGGCAAGTGGGAAGGGTAAGGGGCAAGCAATACCCTTGTGCCTTTCACCTTTTCTTTATTCCTGTATCACCTCAAAATCATGCGTGATCGCGGCGGTCTGGCCGAGCATGATGGAAGCCGAACAATATTTCTCGGCCGATAGCTTGATGGCTTTCTCAACCGCTTCAGGTTTGATGTCCTTGCCTGTCACGACGAAATGCATATGAATCCTGGTGAATACTTTGGGGTCGGTATCGGCGCGTTCCGCCTCCAGTTCCACATAGCAGTCGGAAATCGCCTGGCGGCCTTTCTTCAGGATGCTGACCACGTCAAAACTGGTGCAGCCGCCCGCGCCGAGCAATAGCATCTCCATCGGGCGCGGGCCTAGATTGCGCCCGCCTGCCGCTGGCGACCCATCCATCAACACGGCGTGATTACTCTCGGTCTCTCCCAGAAACGAGACCTGTTCCACCCATTTGACGCGCGCTTTCATGGTGTTCCTTTCGTTATCTAATTGTCGGAGAAAACCAACTTTACCCCATACCAGATCAATCCGATGACTTCGTGGACAAAAATCTTGCTGTCGCGCAGCGCTTCGGCGCGCGGCAGGAACGCCAGCAGGTCGATCTGATATCGCGTGGTGAACGCGGCAGGAGCTTCGACGACCTCGAACCCGGCGTGGCGGAATACCATCGCAGAGCGCGGCATATGCCAAGCGTTGGTGACCAGGTAGATCTTGCTGATGCCAGCCTTATGCAATATCTGAAATGAATTGCGGGCATTTTCCAGCGTGTTGTCGGAGGCCTCTTCGGTCCAGCGTACCGGCACATGGAAGTCCTGCTGGAGCGAAGTGCGCATCTGCTGTGCTTCGGAAAGGGCATTTTCCTGAGGCTTTCCGCCGGTCACGAGGATCGGTATGCCGGTTTCACGATGCAGTCTTGCTCCATAACGCAGTCGAGGCAACACAAGTTCGTTGACGGTGTCCTGGCCTGCATATTCGGGCGCGTGAAAGTATGTCCCGCCGCCGAGGATCACGATGGCATCGGCGCTCTGATGCTGACTATCCGGTACCGTCGTGCTCGCCTCCAGCAAATGCAGCGCGCCCTCGGCGAAGAAGGGCGTGGACGCGATCCAAAGCAAACCGAGCGAACCGAGTATCAGCGGTTTGGCATATTTGTGTTGGCGACTCAACAGGAAGATGCCGATAGCGACCAGCAGCAAGAGGCTGAGCGGCGGTAGCAAAAGGGCGGCAAGGAAGTTGGTGATGAACCAGGACATGGCGAAACCCGCAATTTCAAAAGGTCGGCATCGTAACCGGTTTCAAGGAGATTATGCCTCGCATTCGGCTACACGGCCTGCCCGCGATCATCCAGTTGAATTTTCTGGCGCCAAAGCAGTGTCGAGCCCCAAGCCAGCGCCAACAGCATCAACAGTCCTCCGCAAGCATGGATGAACGCCCCCCAGCGCTGAGCATGGTCTAGCTGGCCAAGCTTGATCAGCAGGTAGATCCAGTCATGCGGGCCATCAGAACCGGTTCCTCCGCCGATCAACGTCAGTTGCGGATGCAATGCGTCATAAATGTAGGGGGACAGATCGACCAGGCTGACACTCGCCCACCACAACCCGATAGCCGCGCCAAAATTGTCACGGTTCTTCAATATGAAGGCGACACTGATGCCGAATGGCAGCAATAGCTGGAACAAGCTGCCGCCGAGGATCATCATGAATTCTCCGAACGGCCTGAACAATACATGGCCCGCCTCATGTATCGGCAGCAGAATATCGTGCATGAACGACGTACCGATCTCGCCATTCCGGTAGTCGTATCCGAACAGGAACCAGCTCCAGATCGCCAGCAATGCCAGCGAGATGCATCGTCCGTAAAACGTCATAGCATCCATTTTCTCCAGAGGTTTTAACAGTGCCGCAACGAAACCCGCCTCCCCGCTGGTGAAATACCCATCATCGGCTTCGGAAATGGCAGTCGGGCTTGCAGGTTGCCCCCACTTGAAGAAATATATCCCGCAGGCCGGGCAGTTTGCGCTGGCTGGCAAGGGTTGCGGAGGCTTATGCCCACATTTGGGGCATTGGGTGTAGGTGTCAGTCACTTGTACAGTGCAATTCGATTGGCGCAATCGGCGGCGCGAAGTGAAGCATAACATCAGCACGAAAGTGCTCCAACATCATTGGGCTCCGCAAGTTCGGTTCTTTGGGTAGAAACTTCTGTGGCCATCTAATTCTGTATAAGCGACAGGATAAGCCCAACTGCGCTTTGCTCCCCCGAGTTTCCTTGAAATAGCGTTTGACAGGGTTAGGTGGGCTGCAATAGAATGCGCGCCCTTTCGAGTTTTACTTATTGAATTTTTAGGAATTGTGGCTATGAAAACATTTTCCGCAAAGTCCCATGAAGTCCAGCATGACTGGCTTCTGGTAGACGCAGCAGAACAAGTGCTGGGCCGTCTGGCCGCGCAGATCGCTGCGCGTCTGCGTGGCAAGCACAAAGCGATTTACACGCCGCACGTGGATACCGGCGATTTCGTCGTTGTGGTCAATGCCGACAAGCTGCGCGTGACCGGCAACAAGTCGGAAGCCAAGCTGTATCATCGCCATACAACTTACCCGGGCGGTCTGTACACCACCAACTTCGCCAAGATGCAAGCGCGTCACCCCGGTCGTGCGTTGGAAAAGGCGGTCAAGGGTATGTTGCCAAAAGGCCCGCTGGGCTATGCGATGTTGCGCAAGATGAAGGTGTATGCCGGTGCGGCGCATCCGCATGAAGCGCAGCAACCGAAACCCGTTAATTTGTTGAAAGTATAGCCATGAGCGTAACTTATAACTATGGAACCGGTCGCCGCAAAAGTGCGGTGGCGCGTGTGTTTATGAAGGCAGGCAAGGGCGACATTGTGGTGAACGACAAACCAATCGATGTGTTCTTTTCCCGCGAGACCGGCCGCATGGTCGTTCGTCAGCCCTTGACACTGACCGAGACCCTGGGCAAGTTCGACATCATGGTAAACGTCACCGGTGGAGGCGAATCGGGCCAGGCTGGCGCAGTACGTCACGGTATCACCCGTGCGTTGATAGACTATG
>JBDTPM010000238.1:0-3740 GCA_039932695.1 Gallionella sp.
TGGGCAGTGATGGAGCCGCGTTCTCAGGCGGCAGCCTCGATCTCTTCCAACAAATGAAAATGGCCTATCACACTCATAGTGCGGTGTTTGGCATGCCGTATCGCGATATTTCGCCGGTGTCGCAGGAGGATATCGTGGCACGGAGCTGCCGTTTTTCAAGAATTTTTATGCCGGCGGCCCCGGTTCGGTGCGTGGCTATCAAGCGAATTCGTTGGGTCCGCGTGATACTACCAATTCGGTATTGGGCGGCCCTCGCCGGGTGGTCGGCGGGGCGGAGCTGATGTTGCCCTTTCCGGGGATGGACAAGGAAAAATCTGTGCGCTTGAGCGGATTTTTCGATGGGGGTGCGGTATATGGACCCGGTGATCTGCCGGGCAGCGCGGGAATGCGCTATTCTGCAGGCGCGGCATTTACCTGGATATCACCGGTGGGGCCGCTTAAATTCAGCTACGCGATTCCACTCAACAGGCAGCCGGTGGACTTGGTGCAGAGATTCCAGTTTACTTTGGGTTCGTTGTTCTGATCCAACCACTGATGGAGCAACTGATGGAGCAACTGATGGAACTACTAGCCATTCGACTAAGCGAGCAAACAGCGCTCGCCAAGTCGCTGGTTATATCCATGTCACCATGCTGTTAAAATGCGACATCAAAGTGGCTGGTAATGATGCGGAGGGTTAAATAATGAAGACCAAGATTAATGCGGGGATGTTGGCCATGTTGCTGTGTGGCGGGCTGGCTCAGGCTGCAGATTTCAAAGTGGGCGTGGTGGATACCGAGCGGGTGTTGCGCGAATCTGTTCCTGCGTTGAATGCTGAAAAGAAAATCGAAAAGGAGTTTTCCGGCCGCGATCAGGAGATAAAGAAGCTGAACAAGCAATCGAAGGAATTGCAAGCCATGCTGGATAAGGAGGGTGTCGCACTGTCCGATGCCGAGCGCCGCAACAAGGAACGCGAACTATCAGCCATGAACGTGGACTTGCAGCGCATGCAGCGAGAGTTTCGCGAAGATTTGAATCTGCGCAAGAACGAAGAGTTGGCCATCGTTCTGGAGCGTGCCAATAAGGCTATCCAATCGATCGCCGATGCAGAGAAATTCGACCTGATCTTGCAGGAAGCAGTGTACCGCAATCCCAGGATAGACATCACCGACAAGGTGATCAAGCAGCTCGCCAGTGACAAGGTAGAGGGCAAGGCCGACAACAAGGACAGCAAATAAGCGGAATAGCCAGCATGACAGTTTCATATCGATTATCCGAGATCGCGGCGCAGTTGGGCGGGCGCGTGTTGGGCGAAGCCGAAGTGCGTATCTCCCAAATCGCCTCGCTGGAAACCGCACAGTCCGATCAGATCAGTTTTCTCGCCAACAGCAAGTACCACAATCTGCTTGCGGCTACCCGTGCCGGAGCGGTCATCCTGGCTGAGGCGGATGCCGATTCGACCCGGTTGCCGCGCATCGTTTCGGATAACCCCTACGCGTATTTCGCCAAAGTCTCAGCCTTGCTTAACCCTTTGCCTGTTCCCCCGCCCGGAGTCCATCCCAGTGCGGTGATCGGTGCAGGCGCGAATATCGATGCAACAGCCAGCATTGCTGCGACCGCTGTGATCGGAGCTGGCGCAACGATAGGGGCGCACTGCGTGATCGGAGAAGGCTGCTGCATCGGCGCGAATGTGACCATTGGCCTTCGAGCCCGGCTATATCCGCGCGTGGTGGTATACCACGACTGCGTGATCGGCGATGACCTGATCGCGCATTCCGGTGTGGTGATCGGGTCGGATGGATTCGGCATCGCGATGGATGAAGGTCGCTGGATCAAGATCCCGCAAATCGGTCGTGTGGTGATCGGCAATGATGTCGAGATCGGTGCGAATACCACCATAGACCGGGGCGCGTTGGACGATACGGTGATAGAAGACGGTGTCAAGATGGACAACCTGGTTCAAATAGCACATAACGTGCGTATCGGTGCGCATACCGCGATCGCCGGATGCGTAGGAATCGCGGGAAGCACCTCCATTGGAAAATACTGCCGGATCGGCGGAAGCACGGGTATTATCGGGCATATAAAAATCGCGGATCATGTGGAAATCGGTGGATTCACGGCAATCACCAAATCGATCCGGGAAGCCGGTTCGTACACCGGCATTTACCCTTCTTCCAAGACCGAAAACTGGCTCAAGAACACCGTGCACCTGCGCCACCTGGACGAACTGGTTAAGCGCGTCAAGACATTGGAGCAGGAGCTTAAATCATTAAATTCGAAAAATTGAATCTGGCCTTGTCAAGGCAACAGCTAAAAGGGAAAGACTGATGAGTATGCAAATGGACATCCACGAGATTCTCGAACACCTGCCACACCGCTACCCGTTCCTGCTGGTGGATCGCGTATTGTCCATCGAATTGGGCAAGGAGATCGTCGCGCTGAAGAACGTCACTATCAACGAGCCGTTCTTTCCGGGACATTACCCGCATCATCCGGTGATGCCGGGGGTATTGATCATCGAGGCCATGGCGCAGGTTGCCGCGCTGCTGACATTCAAGTCTTCAGGCAGCAAGCCGGACGATAAATCGGTGTATTACTTTGCCGGTATCGACGCCGCGCGTTTCAAGCGACCGGTCGGCCCGGGCGATCAATTGATCATCAAGGTGACACTCGTTCGAACCATGCGCGGAGTTTCAAAATTCAAAGCGACCGCCGAAGTGGAAGGGCAACTGGCAGCTGAGGCGGAATTGTTGTGCACCGTCAAGTCAGTGGCGTGATGATACATTCGACCGCTATCGTCCATCCGAAAGCCAGGCTTGCCGGCGATGTCGAGGTGGGCGCATATACCATCATCGGCGAATTTGTTGAGATCGGCGCCGGCACGGTGATCGGCCCCCACGTTGTGATCAACGGACATACCAGCATCGGACGGAACAATCGCATCTTTCAGTTCTGTTCGCTGGGCGAGATCCCGCAGGACAAGAAATATGCGAACGAACCGACGCGTCTGGAGATCGGCGATCACAACACCATACGCGAGTTCTGCACCTTCAATCTGGGTACCGCCCAGGATACGGGCGTCACCCGTGTGGGCAATCACAACTGGATCATGGCTTACGTGCATCTGGCGCATGATTGTCAGGTTGGCAATCACACCATTTTCGCCAACAACTCACAGCTGGCGGGGCATGTGGAAGTAGGCGATTACGCGATTCTGGGCGGATTCACGGTGGTGCACCAGTTCGTCAAGATCGGCGCGCATATCATCTCCGGCATGGGTACCATTCTGCTGCAGGATGTTCCGCCGTATGTGCTGGCATCCGGTAATCCCTGCGCGCCTTATGGCATCAATTCAGAGGGACTGAAGCGGCGCGGATTTTCCAGTGCCACGATCATGGCGATCAAGCGGGCATACAAGACTTTGTACAAATCCGGGTTGAGTCTGGATGAGGCGAAAGCCGCGATTCGGACTCAGCTCGACGAACACGCCGAACTGCAACCGCTGGTCGATTTCCTCGCTACATCCGAACGCGGCATCATCCGCTAAAGACCTATGCACAACTACTGCTCTTGGTGATACTTCGTCAAAAAGTGGCTCAAAATCCTCATGTAATGAACAACCCCGCGGCAAGACCGCGGGGTATTAAGCGGAAGTTTATGTTTGACTGCGGAAAACCCACCCTCATCCCAACCTTCCCCCTGAAGGGGAAGGAGCGGGCGTATCCCCGCAGCAAGACTGCGGGGAATCACAAGTTGAC
>JBDTPM010000239.1:0-9708 GCA_039932695.1 Gallionella sp.
ACCAGTGACCCCTGCCGTGTGAAGGCAGTGCTCTACCGCTGAGCTAACCGCCCGAAAGAGGGCGCGGATTAGAGCATAATGCAGCAGCCCCAGTCAATCACCCAAGTCACAACATTATGCGCGCGATCGGCAAAGCCCGTAAAATGCACACTTCATTTCAGGCTATTCCGTTCAAGTCATGACTACACGCACTCGTTTCGCTCCCAGTCCCACCGGTTATCTGCATATCGGTGGCGCGCGCACCGCTTTATTCTCGTGGGCGTATGCACGCAAGCTCGGCGGCACGTTCATACTGCGCATCGAAGACACCGACCTGGAGCGTTCCACGCAGGAGTCGGTGCAGGCGATCCTGGACGGGATGGCATGGTTGAATCTGGATTACGACGAAGGGCCGTTCTACCAGATGCAGCGCATGGATAGGTACAAGGAGGTGCTGCAGCAATTGCTGGATGAAGGCAAGGCGTATTACTGCTATACCTCGCCGGCTGAGCTGGACGCGATGCGCGAGGCACAGCGCGCGCGAGGTGAGAAGCCCCGCTACGACGGTTACTGGCGCCCGGAGCATGGCAAGGTTTTGCCGATTCCCCCGGAGGGAATCAAGCCGGTGGTGCGTTTCAAGAATCCCGGTCATGGGGTCGCAGCCTGGGATGACATGGTCAAGGGCAAGATCGTATTCGAGAACGGCGAGTTGGACGATCTGATCATCGCGCGTGCCGACGGCACGCCGACTTACAATTTCTGCGTGGTGGTTGACGATCTGGACATGGGTATCACGCAAGTCATACGCGGTGACGATCACGTCAACAACACGCCGCGCCAGATCAATATCCTCAAAGCTTTGGGTGTGCCCGTACCGCAATATGCACATGTGCCGATGATACTGGGCAGCGATGGTGAACGGCTTTCCAAACGGCATGGCGCCGTGAGCGTGATGCAATATGCCGAGGACGGCTTTCTGCCTGAGGCGCTGATCAATTATCTGGCGCGGCTGGGATGGTCGCACGGCGATGAAGAGATCTTTTCCATACAGCAGTTCATCGAATGGTTCGATCTGCGCCACATCAGCAAATCAGCAGCGCAGTTCGATCCGGAAAAATTGCGCTGGCTGAATCAGCATTACATCAAGCTCGCCGATAACACGCGTTTGGCAGCGTTGGTGCGCAAGCATCTGGCTGAGCGCGGTGTGCAGGTGAGCGCCGCCCCGCAACTGGAAGCGGTGGTCGCCTTGTATAAGGAGCGTGCAGCGACGTTGCTCGAATTGGCCGATGAAGCTGAAGTGTTCTATATCGAGATACACCCGGAGCAGGAATTGCTGGATGCGCACCTTGCCCCCGAAGTGCTTCCCGCGCTGCGCGAGCTTGCCGGACGTTTTGCCGATGTCGCTTGGGAAGCTCCCGCATTGGCGGCGTTGATCAAGGAGTTGCTGGCCAAACACAATCTGAAGATGCCCAAGCTGGCGATGCCGCTGCGCGTGATGCTGGTCGGTCAGACGCACACCCCTTCAGTAGATGCCGTGCTGGCGCTGTTCCCGCGCGAGACAGTGTTGGCGCGCATCGATAAACATTTGCGCAACAAGAGTTGATCTGCGTGCTTGACAATAAAGCGCAGGTTGCGCTCTACTGTACCTGACTGCTTGTCTTGTCACGGCTGCCGGGTGAATTTCAACTGGCTCGCATGATCTGAAGCAAATACTCAACCAGCTGGGGTGTGCGCCTTGCACACCGAATAATCGACCGGAACAATGCAATAGAACATGGAACAAGAGTCATCATCAGCGGGCAAAACACATTTTTTGCTGCGCTTGCGCATGATCTCCAGGATCGCGCTTGTCGTTGGCGGTTTGGCTGGTCTCAGCATGGTGCTGGTGCTGGCTTTCATCACCGACAAATCCGGGGTGAATTACGACACCATCATCCGTTCCTACAGCCTGAGCCAGCAGCATCTTGGTCCCACCCTGCTGGTGGTAGGACTTTTTCTGGTGTCGTTCTCGGGTGCCATCACCTTTCTGATCTCGCTTTACACCGGATTTTATATCGCCGGCCCACTGTACCGCTTTGCGCGCAATCTGGAGATTTTCATCGAGCAAGGGCCGGTTGCGCCGATCCCGACTCGGGAAAATGATCAGCTAAAACAAGAAGAGCAGCTGATCAAGCGCAGTATCACCAGATTGCAGAATCATTATGATGCCGTCTGGGCCGCAACCGAGACTGCTTTGTCGCGGCTTGAAGCTAAGCAGGATCCGTCTGCCGCAATTGCGCAATTAAAAGAGCTGGATCGAGCAACGCGCCTATGAAAGTTGGCTACGCACGGAAACACCGCGCCCCTATTCTTTGGAATGCCACGACCTAATGAACCTGATGCCAAAATCCAATATCGTAAAGCGCCGCATCATTTATGTGGATGGCGATGTGCAAAAGGGGTTGCTGGTTGCACTCGTAACGCTTGAGGTGCTGCTGATCGCCGGCACACTATGGATGCTGTATTTGCAGATGAGCGAGATTGTGGACGCCAATCTTTATACCGTACATATATCAGAGAAGCCGAACATCTACCCGCTGATGTTAAAAACCGCACTGGTCGGCGTGGCCGGTCTGATCGCGATCAATGTCATGGTGTTGTGGGTCGCGGCCTGGGTGTGGGCGCGCCATGTCGATTCGATCCTGAAACCGTTCAGAGAGCTTATCGGAAAAGTCGAGGCACTGGACTTTAGCGAGGATGATGCGATGGACGCACCGCACAAGGTGGTGGAGCTGGCATTGGCCTGGCGACATGCCAAGCGTCAGGACATGCTCAGACTACACCATGAGATCGCCAGACTGGATGAGCTGAAAGACTGGACCGATGCCGCAACGTGTGCTCGTGCACGCGCTTCGCTTGAGGCGATCCGGGAAATGTTGCCCAATTGGTGATAGCTCGAGCCACCCCTTTCCGCTGGTGGATAGTTGGGGATGTTTTTGGGATGCTATATTCATCCCGCACATCGGCTTGGGATCATTATCGATGTTATCCGAGCGACTCTTTACGCTTTACAAGCAGGGTATGCATCAATATAATGCGCGCTCTTTCGAGGTACGGGGGTATAGCTCAGCTGGGAGAGCGCTTGCATGGCATGCAAGAGGTCAGCGGTTCGATCCCGCTTATCTCCACCAAAAGAGCTTTTAAAGTCAAAGTCCCCATCGTCTAGAGGCCTAGGACATCGCCCTTTCACGGCGGTAACACGAGTTCGAATCTCGTTGGGGACGCCACATAATTTCTTGCCCTTACCGGAATGCGCCAGCGATTGACGTTATCTTCCGGGAGGAACGATATAACTCTCTTTTCTGATCCCGCTTCCCGGGCGACCCGGCGGCATCGCTCCGGTAGCCGGATATTTGCGCGAGTGCCGTAATTTCACGAGGGGTCCATTATTTCTGAGATGGCACCCGCAATGCTGTAAAATTTCAAACATGAGCAAAGCTTTTACTCGTGAAGACTCTACCACTGACGAAGAATCAGAACCTTCAGTCCAGTTGCCGGCGGGCGTCAAGAATTACATCACTCCCGGCGGATATCGCAGGCTCAAGGAGGAGCTTGAAGTGCTGTGGAAAGTGGAGCGTCCCGAGCTGGTGAAGACCATCACTTGGGCTGCTTCCAACGGCGATCGTTCCGAAAATGGCGATTACATCTATGGCAAGAAACGGCTGCGCGAGATCGATCGGCGCGTACGCTTCCTGCGCAAACGCCTGGAGCAGGCCGAAGTGGTCGATCCGGCCAGACGCGGAGAGTGCGACCAGGTATTCTTCGGCGCAACCGTGACGGTCTGCGACGACAGGGGCTGCGAGAACTGTTACTGTATCGTCGGTGTAGACGAGGCGGATGTGGCGCGTGGACATATCAGCTGGGTTTCGCCTTTGGCGAGGGCGCTGCTCAAATTGCGGGTGGGCGATGTGGCGTTGCTGCGAACCCCGGCTGGCGTGACCGAGCTTGAGCTGCTGAATGTGATCTATCGCGCGCCGGAATGAATAAGTTTGATTTTTTGGCTTGGCGCTGGCATGTAAGTTTGCTATGTTGCGGGTCCGGCGGAACCGTGTGGTGGATGGCTCCGATGGGTATCTAATTATTTTCAGACTCAGGCGATTATGGATGCAAGGCTATTAGGAATTCTTAACAACCGCGAGCAAAACTACCCCCATGCGCTGGAGAAGCAGTTTCCACGCATACTTGCCCAGATCCTGTCATTGTGGGATTCGCCGGAGATAGACGCGCTCTTTTCCGAGCTGATGGTCACCAAGCGTTCCGACCGCCAGGGTTTTCCCTCGGATGTGGCATCCGACATCATTTATCTGAGCATGGTGCATACACGCCAAAGTGGCCGCCAACAGAACGGTGATCCGTGGGGGAACGCTCCGGAAAAGCTCAAGCGTGAGATAGAGCAACAGGGCGTGGAGTATTCCCCACAGGGATTTATCAAGGCAGCCGAGTCTGGCAAGCGTGACATCGTCGCATTGTTCCTGAGCTCGGGCGCGAATGTAGACACTTATGATGATCGACTCTGGACACCGTTGATGATCTCCTCATTCAATGGCGATGAGGAAATGGCCGCGCTGTTGATCAGAAGCGGCGCAAATATCCAGCACAAGGATAGCGCAGGTTACGCCCCGCTGCACTGGGCAGCATTCAATGGATATTCGAAAGTGGTGAAGCTGCTGTTGAGCAAGCATGCCGAGGTCAATGCGCGCAGCAACCATGGCTGGACACCGTTGTTGCAAGCAGCCACCCGGGGCCATCTGTCGGTGAGCGTGATGCTGGTAGAAGCCGGCGCCGACGTGAATGCCGCTTCCAATGACGGTTGGACTTCTCTGCACAAGGCCGCTACAAATGGCCATCTGGCGGAGGTGAAATTGCTGCTCAGCAAGGGCGCGAATTTCAAAGTAAAATATCGAGACGGCACGACCGCGCTGGACCTCGCCATCAAAAACAAGCACCAGCAGATCGTCACGATATTGTCCGTCGGCAAATGATCACCGGAATTGGACCATTCCATATCATTCCTGTTGATACAATAAGCGCGACCCAGACGGGGATTGCCGATCAAACAACGGATTTAGGAGCTTAACATGAAAAAAATCGAGGCCATCATAAAGCCGTTCAAGCTGGATGAAGTGCGTGAGGCACTCTCTGAACTGGGGGTCAGCGGATTGACGGTCACCGAAGTGAAGGGTTTCGGCCGGCAGAAAGGACATACCGAACTGTACCGCGGCGCGGAGTATGTGGTGGATTTCCTGCCCAAAGTCAAAGTGGAGGTGGTGATTCCATCAGCATTGCTCGATACGGCGGTCGAGGCGATCATCAAGGCCGCGCATACCGGCAAGATCGGCGATGGCAAGATCTTCATTACTTCTGTGGAGCAGGTGATACGCATACGCACCGGTGAAACCAACGAGACCGCGCTGTAATTCCATCCAGTTTACTTTCACTGGAACTCTTCTGTAGCAGAGCCGGGAAAGTACAGTTTCATCGCCAGGTATTCCAATGGCTGATATACGGGCTTGCCCGGCATGCGTAGTGTCAATTCCGCACGAATCTATTGATTCGTAGCGGGTTGCCTGACTTTGTTATAATGCCCGCTTCGATAAAACTACTAGCCATTCGGCTAGGCTATCAAAAGACGATAGCCAAGTCGCTGGTTATGCCGAGGGCTGATCATTATGCGCAACATTCAAAAAGCTCTGACCTTTGACGACGTTCTGCTCGTTCCTGCTTATTCTAACGTATTGCCGCGCGATGTCAGCCTGCGCACCCAGCTTACCCGCAACATAAGCCTGAACATCCCGCTGTTGTCCGCGGCGATGGATACCGTGACCGAGTCCCGCCTTGCGATCGCACTGGCGCAAGAGGGCGGGATAGGCATCCTGCACAAGAACATGTCGGCTCACGCACAGGCAGCCAAGGTGGCGAAAGTAAAACGCTTTGAAAGCGGCGTAGTCAAGGACCCGATCACCATCACGCCGGACATGACGGTGCGCAACGTATTGAGTTTGACCCGTCAGCACAAGATCTCCGGGTTGCCGGTGGTGCAGGGCAAGCGGCTGGTCGGGATAGTCACCAACCGCGATCTGCGTTTTGAAAGCAATCTGGATCAGCCGATCCAGAACATCATGACCTCGCAAGATCGTCTCATCACCGTCAGGGAGAACGCCAGTCTGGAAGAGGCGCGCACGCTGATGCACAAGCACCGTATCGAGCGTGTGTTGGTGGTGAACGATGCGTTCGAACTGCGCGGTTTGATGACCGTCAAGGATATCCTTAAAGCAAGCGAACACCCGCTGGCTTGCAAGGACAGTCGTGGCCGTCTGCGTGCAGGTGCGGCGGTCGGGGTGGGCGAGGGTACCGAAGAGCGCGTCGCGTTGCTTGCAGAAGCAGGCGTGGACGTGATCGTGGTGGACACCGCTCACGGCCACTCACAGGGAGTGCTGGACCGTGTCAAGTGGGTCAAGGACAATTTCCCTCATGTCGAAGTGATCGGCGGCAATATCGCCACCGGCGCGGCGGCTATGGCATTGCTGGATCACGGTGCGGATGGGGTGAAGGTCGGCATAGGCCCCGGTTCGATCTGCACCACACGTATGGTTGCCGGGGTAGGTGTACCACAGATCGCGGCGATCCAGAACGTCGCAAAAGCCTTGCAGGGAACCGGCGTGCCGTTGATCGCCGACGGCGGTATCCGTTATTCTGGAGACATCGCCAAGGCGATCGCGTCCGGAGCGCATGCGGTGATGTTGGGCGGATTGTTCGCCGGCACCGAAGAATCACCGGGTGAGATCGAATTATTCCAGGGCCGTTCATACAAGTCCTATCGTGGTATGGGGAGTCTGGGGGCGATGCAGCAAGGTTCCAGCGACCGCTACTTCCAGGACAACGAGGCCAATCAGGACAAGCTGGTGCCGGAAGGTGTGGAAGGGCGGGTGCCCTACAAGGGCAGCGTACTGGCGGTGATCCATCAACTGATGGGTGGCCTGCGCTCCAGCATGGGTTACCTCGGTTGTCCCGATATCGCCACGATGCACACCAAGGCCGAGTTCATCGAAATCACTTCTGCCGGTATTCGCGAGTCACATGTGCACGATGTGCAGATCACCAAAGAAGCGCCGAATTATCATATCGAATAAATCAGTGAAAGGTGAAACGTGAAAAGTGAAAGGTAATATCACCGCACGTTTCACTTTTCACCTTTCACGTTTCACATTTCATTGATATGCACAAAAAAATCCTGATCCTCGATTTCGGCTCGCAATACACCCAGCTGATCGCGCGCCGCGTGCGTGAAGCACATGTCTATTGCGAATTGCATCCCTATGATGTGGACGATGAATTCATCCGTGCTTTCAAGCCCAGCGGCATCATCCTCTCCGGCGGACCGAATTCAGTCACCGAAGGCGATACGCCGCGCGCACCGCAGGTTGTGTTCGATCTGGGTGTGCCGGTGCTGGGTATCTGCTACGGCATGCAGACCATGGCTGCGCAACTGGGCGGTGCAGTGGAAAACGGTCTGGTGCGTGAATTCGGCTATGCCGAGATTCGCGCGCAGGGTCATTCTGCGTTGTTGCGGGATATTCAGGATAGAACCAACGACCAGGGCCATGGCTTGATCGATGTGTGGATGAGCCATGGCGACAAGGTGACTGAATTGCCGCCCGGATTCACGGTGATCGCCAGCAACCCCACCACGCCCATCGCCGGTATGGCGGACGAAACGCGGCGATTTTACGCGCTGCAGTTCCATCCCGAAGTGACCCATACCCATCAGGGCAAGGCGATGCTGGGCCGCTTCGTGCATGACATCTGCGGTTGTGCGCAGGACTGGAACATGCCGGATTACGTCAGCGAAGCGGTGGAAAGGATACGTGTTCAAGTGGGCAAGGACGAGGTGATCCTCGGTCTGTCCGGCGGGGTGGATTCTTCGGTGGCGGCTGCGTTGATCCACCGCGCGATCGGCGACCAGCTGACCTGCGTGTTCGTGGATAACGGGCTGTTGCGTTTGAACGAGGCAGAGCAGGTGATGCTGACTTTCGCCATGAACCTGCACATGAAGGTGATCCACGTCGATGCCAGCACCGAATTCCTGCATCATCTGACTGGCGTAACCGACCCCGAACAAAAGCGCAAAGTCATCGGCCGCGAGTTCGTCGAAGTGTTCCAGCGCGAAGCCAAAAAATTGCCACAGGCAAAATGGCTGGCGCAAGGCACAATTTATCCTGACGTGATCGAATCCGCCGGGGCGAAGACCAAGAAGGCGCACACCATCAAGTCGCACCACAACGTCGGCGGCTTGCCGGAAAGCCTGCACCTGAAATTGCTCGAACCGTTGCGCGAACTGTTCAAGGACGAGGTGCGCGAGCTCGGTGTGGCGCTTGGCCTGCCGCACGACATGGTGTATCGTCATCCCTTCCCCGGCCCCGGTCTGGGTGTGCGTATCCTCGGCGAAGTGAAGCGCGAGTACGCCGACCTGTTGCGCCGCGCCGATGCGATATTCATCGAAGAGCTACGTAATACTCCCGCTCCCCTCGCGGTAACCAATGACTTGGCTGTCGTTGTTGGACAGCCTAGTCAGATGGCTAGTAGTTCCATCAGAGAGGGCGGGGGAGAGGGGGCGAATAAGACCTGGTACGATCTCACCAGCCAGGCTTTCACGGTATTCCTGCCGGTCAAGAGTGTCGGCGTGATGGGCGATGGCCGTACGTATGAATGGGTGGTGGCTCTGCGCGCAGTACAAACGCAGGACTTCATGACCGCGCACTGGGCGGAATTGCCCTATGCGTTGCTGGGCAAAGTCTCCAACCGCATCATCAACGAAGTGCGCGGCATCAACCGCGTGGTGTACGACATCTCCGGCAAGCCCCCCGCGACGATAGAGTGGGAGTAGCGCCTCAGACTCGTTACCGGCGAAGCCGGCCGTTTGCGTGAAGGGTCGCCAGCCGCGAATATATTGGTCGTGAGTACAACTGCGGTCTTTCTGAGCGGATAGACTCGGAGGGCGGAGTCGGGGCTCCGCTTGTGGGGATGTGTCCCGGACAGTTTGCTCTTCTGATCGCAAGTGTGCAGCAGTCATTGGAGAAGCAGTTAAAATGCAAACTAATTCGGCTGGATTGTCCCAAGAGGAGATAGTTAAGGTTGTTGCTGCGAGCAGCACTTCGGCCAAATCTGACCTAAGGCGAACAATCAATTAAGGTCTGCTCCGCAACCCAAAAGCGGTCGGTCGGACTGGATAACTGTTTCCCCTGAAAATTTAAACTTGTGATTCCCCGCAGTCTTGCTGCGGGGATACGCCCGCTCCTTCCCCTTCAGGGGGAAGGTTGGGATGAGGGTGGGTTTTCCGCAGTCAAACATAAACTTCCGCTCAATACCCCGCGGTCTTGCCGCGGGGTTGTTCATTAATGGCTATATTTAATTTTAGTCTCCCCGGTTCCGCTCTTACTGCTTTGGCTGGGTATGCAACAAGTCAATGCCAGTTATTTGCTCGCGGCATTCGCGGTGCAATATGTTGATTTAATCCTGGAACGCTGGTTCTTCTTCGCCCAAGCCAATCATCCACAAAACCTCTACTACCAAACTGTTTAAATCAAACACGCTATCCTTGGCAAAGCCAGGGACAGCGCATTTAACCCCTTTTCGCTATACGCTATAATCTCTCGTCCTATTTACAATCAATTGATGAGGGTAATAACTTGG
>JBDTPM010000240.1:0-5233 GCA_039932695.1 Gallionella sp.
GTAATAACGTAGGGTGCGCAAGCGCACCCTACGGAATTATTGTCGTTTTGATCTGGAATTGGAATAAGTACTTGCGCTGAAGTTTCAAACCCCCGAGATTTCCCTTCGGTTATTGTGCAGCTGCCTGCGAGCGCCGCCCGGTGGCGCCGACGCCTGCGGCGCCCTCCATGATCCGAGCGCGCTGGCGGCTGTAGACGCGACGTCCCAACTCCATCATCAGGATCACTCCGCCAAACAATCCGAGTGAGAAGAGCATGGGTTGGTTTTCAATAAGGTTCGTGGTGATCGCTCAAATCCGGAAGTCTGTAAATTCATTCTGTTTGTTCAGTAATGTCTGCGTTCGCAGCAGCGGGGAGGGTGGAGGTCCATTCCTGCACCAGCCGGTAGCCGACCGCCAGCAGAGTGGGTCCGATGAACACGCCGATGAAACCGAATGTCAACGCGCCGCCGATGACGCCCAGGAAGATCAACAGGAACGGCATCGCGCTGCCCTGACTGATGATCCACGGTTTGATAAAGTTGTCCACGCTGCTGATTCCCACGCCCCAGATCAGCATGAAGATGCCCCAGCCGGAAGAGCCCTGGTGGAACAGCCACAGGGCCGCCGGCAGCCAGATCAAGGGCGGCCCGACCGGTAAGACTGACAGGAAAAACGTCAGCAGCGCGAGCACGCCAGCACCGGGTACGCCCGCGACGAGAAAGCCGATCCCCGCCATCAGGGCCTGCACCAGGGCTGTGCCCAGGATGCCATATACCACGCCGCTCATGGTATTGCGGGCAACATCGAGCAGGTGCCTGCCGCGCTCGCCGGCGATCCGCTCCAAGGCTGCGCCCAGGCGTTCCGCCACCGCGCCACCATCGCGGAACAGAAAGAACGCGATCAGGATGCTCAGAGTCAGTTCGATCAGGCCGCGGCCCAGGGCCAGGCCGACCTTGAGCAACCAGCCGCTCACCGGCTCGATGAGCTGTTTGGCGGTCACGATCAGTTTGGCGCTGTCAGCCGCGAGGGATTGCCAGTACTCGGTGATCTTGATCCCGACAACCGGCACGTTGGCCAGCCATTCCGGTGGCGGCGGTGGACCTGCATCCATCCATCCCCGTATGGCGGACGTCAATTCCTGAACGTTGTCTCCAAGCGTTGCGCCCACGATGACGAACGGCAGCAGGATCAGGCAGATCATCGCCAGGGCCATGATGGATGCGGCGAGCGAGCGTCGCCCGCCGAGCCGGTTGACCAACCTGCGATACAGCGGCCAGCTCGCAGAGCTCAGCACCACTGCCCAAAGCAACGCCGAGACGAATGGCAACAACACCAGCAGACAGCCGCCGAGCACGAGAGCCAGGATGATCCAGCCAAGGTTTTGTTCGAGTTTGGAATGAAGCGGTGTCATGATTCAGTATTTATCGGGCACAAACTTTCGGCCTCAGCCAACCGAGCAGATGCAAGCTTGAATTCGGCAGTGTGATTTTGTCCTGGCACTTTGATCATTTTTACCTCCTGTATCGTAATTATCTCTCACTACCGTTGGTACACGAAATTCAGGGGCAAGCTCAACTCGGGCGTGATGACCTTCATCGTGAACCACGACGGCGTCGTGTACCAGAAGGACCTCGGACCCGCATCCGCCACCGAGGCAGGGAAGATGAAGCTGTTCAATCCGGGCAAGGGCTGGAAAAAGTCGCAGCAAGATATTACTGCGGCGCGTCCATAAGGATTCCCGCCTGATGCGCCTGCTCATCGGCGAAATAACTGCTGCGCACCATCGGGCCGCAGGCGGCGTGACTGAATCCCATTTCCTTAGCGGCCTGCTCGAACATCGTGAACGATTCCAGCGGCGCATAACGCAACACCGGCAAATGTCCGTCGGAAGGTTGCAGGTATTGGCCGATAGTCAGCATGTTCACGTCCTGCGCGCGCAGGTCGCGCATCACTTCCAGCACTTCCTCATCGGTCTCGCCCAGGCCCAGCATCAGTCCGGATTTGGTCGGGATGTGCGGGAAACGCGCCTTGAAATCCTTGAGCAGTTTCAGCGAATGGGCATAGTCCGCACCGGGCCGAGCCAGTTTATAAAGGCGCGGCACGGTTTCCAGATTGTGGTTCAGCACATCGGGCAGGCTGGCGGAAAGCGCATCCAGCGCTTCCTCCAGACGCCCGCGAAAATCCGGCACCAGGATCTCGAGACGCGTCGCGGGCGAGCTTGCACGGATCGCGTTCAGGCAATCGGCGAAATGCTGTGCACCGCCATCGCGCAGATCGTCCCTGTCAACGCTGGTGATGACCACGTATTTCAGTTTGAGCAGACCGATCGAGCGCGCGAGGTTGGCCGGCTCGTTGCTGTCCGGCGGCAGCGGCTTGCCGTGCGCCACGTCGCAGAACGGACAGCGGCGCGTGCACACATCACCGAGGATCATGAAGGTCGCCGTGCCCTTGCCGAAGCATTCGCCGATGTTCGGGCAGGACGCCTCCTCGCACACCGTATGCAGATTGTGTTCGCGCAACATGCGCTTCACATCGTGATAACCCTGTCCGCTGCCGGACTTCACGCGTATCCATTCCGGTTTGCGCAGGCGCTCCTGCAACGGCACGATCTTGATCGGATTGCGCGAAGTCTTGGCGGAGCCGGTTTGTTTGTGTTCAGTGTTGCTCATACTGCTTTCTTTCCTCGTGGGTTAGTGGCCATATCAGTAGTTCGGTTTCACGCGCGTACCGAAGTTTGGCCGGAACTTGTTGAAGGGGATGCGGGGAGTTCAACTGCGGAAAATACAATCATGGAGATTTCGGAGTCTCTGGTGCCCGATCTTTGCTCACAATGGTGCAGCCTCGCCACGAATCACCGAGCCGAACAGGCGAACGTTGCTTGCGCCGTGCTTGGCAGCCAGCGCAAGGATTTCGGCCCTTTTGCTTTGTAGTGTACTGAGTGTGTTCATCATTTTTGAATTGTAGCCTATTGCCTAAAATTGGTGGGGGTGAAGATCATTTCCGCTTTGCCGTTTTCTTTTCCGTCGGCAACAGGCTGGTGAGTTGCTGGTAGCGTTCGAATAAAATCTCCACGCGTTGCGCATCGCTGGTGAAGGCGGTTTTGACAAAGTTACGCGATCCTCTACGAGATGAATCTCGTGAGGAATCGTCAGTGCGGTAACAGGCATCCACGGCGCGGTCGAGGGCTTGATGGGCTTTGACCAGTGCGGGCGGCATCGTGAGCGGGTCGTAGAGGTCGGCGAGCGAGTTTTGCGGGAATTGAGCGCGGGCATCCAGAACGGCTAGAGCGGCGGCTTCCACGCGCTCGACCCCTCCCAGCCTCCCCTTGTCAGGGGAGGAGCAATTTGGCTCTCCGCTTAACGAGGAGCTGTAACGGTTTAGCTCTCCCCTTGAAGTGGGGTAAGCAGGCAATCCGCGTAGCAGATGCTCGCACAAGGGGGGAGTTGAAGGGGGTTTGTGGCGTATCCTTCATTCCGGATGCTGCTTCGATTCGAAATGCCGTTGCAAACCGTGGATCAAATTCTGCGCCAGTTGCGCCTGCAGTTCGTTGATCGAAACCGCGATGCCGAGTTCGCAGGCCTGTGTCACGCGCATCCCGGCATAGCCGCACGGGTTGATGTTGGCAAACGGGGTCAGGTCCATGTCCACATTGAACGCCAAGCCGTGATAACAACAGCCGTTCTTGATCTTCAGTCCCAGTGCTGCGATCTTCGCCTCGCCGACATACACGCCAGGCGCGTCCTCGCGTCCTTGCGCGGCGACACCGTATTCGGCCAGAAGGGCTATCACTGCCTGCTCCATCAGGCGGACCAGTTCGCGCACGTTGATCTTCCAGCGGCGCAGATCGAGCAGCAGATAGGCGACGATCTGGCCGGGGCCGTGATAGGTGATCTGGCCGCCGCGATCGATCTTTATCACCGGGATGCTGGTGCTGTGCAGCAGGTGTTCGGGTTTGCCCGCCAGGCCTTGGGTGTAAACGGGCGGATGCTGCACCAGCCAGATCTCATCGCGTGTTTCGTTGGTGCGCTCGGCGGTGAATCGCTTCATCGCGTCCCACGTCGGTTGATATTCGACCAAGCCAAGAGACTTCACTGAGGGTGAAATGTGAAATGTGAAATGTGAATCGTCCTCTCCTTCAAGGAGGGAGGGCGGCGCTTGGCGCCGGGTGGGCATCACTTTTCACCTTTCACGTTTCACTATCTCAGAGAACCATCACCACCATCGGGTGGTCGCACAAGTCCTGGTAGATCGCATCGAGTTGTTCGCGCGAGGTGGCATGTACCGTGCAGGTCAGGCTGATGTATCGGGCGTTCTTGCTGGCGCGCATGCCCATGCTGGCTGCGACGAATCCCGGATCGTGCTTGCTGATCACTTCCAGCACGGCCTGGGCGAAACCGGACTGTTGCTTGCCGAACACCTTGAGCGGAAATTCGCAGGGATACTCGATCAGGCTGGCTGTTAATTCTTTTTCTGGCAATTCACTCATGGTTCTTTATCAATCCGTTGCATTGTGGGCGCAATAAATTGCGCCCCTACCCGCGCATCACGTCGCGTTTGAAATCCTGGTAGAGACTGTGCAGTTTGGCGAACATTGGGCCCGGTCTGCCTGTGCCGACCGGCTTGCCGTCCAGCATGGTGATCGCGAGCACTTCCTTGGTGGAGGAGGTGAGCAGCAATTCGTCGGCATCGAACACTTCGGCTGCGGCGATGCGCCGCACTTCATGCGGAATATGGTTTGCCGCGGCGATCTCCAGCACCACGTCGTAGGTGATGCCGGGCAGCATCAGATTATCTTTCGGCGGCGCGAGCAGCTTGCCGTTCTTCACCACGAAGATGTTGCTGGCCGCGCCCTCGGTCATGAAGGCGCCCTCGGTCCCGGATTCGGCGCGGATCAGTATGGTTTCGGCACAACCTGCCTCGACTGCCATTTGACGCAGCAGTACGTTGGGCAGCAGTGCGATCGCCTTGATGTCGCAGCGCAGCCAGCGGTTGTCTGCTGCGCTTACTGCACCCACACCGCTTTGCAGCAGGGCGTCCGGAGGGATGGTTAGAGGGTTGCTCATCAGGAACACCGTCGGTTTGACCGGTGGAACGGGAAAGGCATGATCGCGTTTGGCTACGCCGCGCGTGATGTGCAGATACAGGTATTGGTCTTGCGCCGCATTGCGCGCGATCAGCTCGTTGATGATCGCTGCCCATTCGCTCTCACCGTGCGGGTTGGCGAGCTTGATCCCGTTCAGGCTGTGTTGCAGC
>JBDTPM010000241.1:0-8111 GCA_039932695.1 Gallionella sp.
CTGAATTAGCGCCACCCTACATCAGGGCTATCGCCCCCTATCAGCCCGGCAAGCCGATCTCCGAGCTGGAGCGCGAGCTGGGCATCACGGGTATTGTGAAGCTGGCCTCGAACGAGAATCCGCTGGGCGCGAGCGCCAAGGCGGTCGCCGCCGCGCGTGCCGCGCTGGACGAGATCGGCATGTATCCGGACGGCAACGGTTTTGCGCTGAAAGATGCGCTGGTGCATCGCTATCGTGTGACACACAATCAGATCGTTCTGGGCAATGGTTCCAACGATCTGTTGGAACTGTCAGCGCGCGCCTTTTTGACGGTGGGTGACAAGGCGGTTTACTCGGATCATTCTTTCGCGGTGTACGCGCTGGCGACCCAGGCTGTCGGCGCAATCGGCATCAGCGTTGCGGCAAAAGATTTCGGTCATGATCTGGACGCGATGCGCAAAGCGGCAGAGACGCAGGGGGCGAAGATGATCTTCATCGCCAATCCGAACAATCCGACCGGAACATTTTTGACCGGTGACGCGTTGCACGTGTTTTTGCGCGCATTGCCGGCGGATATCCTGGTGGTTCTGGACGAGGCTTATAACGAGTACCTGCCGGAGAAGTGTCGTTACGATTCTGTTGCATGGTTAAAAGAATTTCCGAACCTGATCATCGCGCGCACTTTTTCGAAAGCTTATGGCCTGGCTTCGTTGCGTGTGGGTTATGCGTTGGGCAATTCGCAAGTGGTGGATATGTTGAACCGCGTGCGCCAGCCGTTCAACGTCAACAGCGTCGCGCAAGCGGCAGCGGTCGCTGCGTTGCAGGATAAGGATTTCGTGCGGCAAACTTTCGACTTGAATCTGCGCGGCATGAAACGGATAGTCGATGGATTGACGAAGCTGGGGTTGGAACACATCCCTTCTTTTGCCAATTTCGTCAGCTTCAAAATCAAGGATGCGGAACGCATTTACCGGCGACTATTGGAGTTGGGTGTGATCGTGCGGCCAATCGCCAATTACGCGATGCCGGATTATCTGCGTGTGAGTATCGGTCTGGAAACGGAGAACGAAAAATTTTTGTCTGCATTGCAGCAGGCGCTTGGAGAGTAATAAATGATCATCGTAATGGGTAAGGATGTCACTGACGAACAGATCGGCGCAGTGGTGAAACGGCTGGAAACAGCCGGACTGAAGGCTAATATCTCGCGCGGCATAGAGCGCACCGTGATCGGCGCGATCGGTGATGAAAGACCGCTGACCGAGGAGATGTTCACGCCGTTGCCGGGAGTGGAATCGGCGATGCACATCGCCAAGCAATACAAGATCGTGTCGCGCGAATCGCACAAGGAAAATACTGTCGTCGATATTGCCGGCATCAAGTTGGGCGGCAACCAGATCCAGGTCATAGGCGGACCGTGCTCGGTCGAGACCCAGGAGCAGATGGACCTGTCGGCAAAGTTCGTGCATGAGGCGGGTTGCCGTTTGATGCGCGGAGGGGCGTTCAAGCCGCGCACCAGCCCGTATACGTTCCAGGGCAAGGGCAAGGAAGGCCTCGACATGTTCCGCAAGGCGGCCGGCAAATACAAGCTGCCCATCGTCACCGAGCTGATGGACATACGCATGCTCGACACATTCCTCGAATACGACGTGGACGTGATCCAGATCGGCACGCGCAACATGCAGAACTTCGACCTGCTAAAGGAGGTCGGGCGCATCAACAAGCCGGTGATCCTGAAACGCGGCATGTCCGCGACCATCAGCGAGTGGCTGATGGCGGCGGAATACATCGCGGCGGGCGGCAATCACAACATCATCTTCTGCGAGCGCGGCATCCGCACTTTCGAGACCTATTACCGCAACGTGCTGGATGTGACCGCGATCCCGGTGCTGAAGAAGGAAACGCACTTGCCGGTGATCGTCGATCCTTCGCATGCCGGTGGCAAGGCGTGGATGGTGCCGGCGTTGTCACAGGCCGCGATCGCCGCAGGTGCGGACGGGCTGCTGGTCGAGATGCACCCGAATCCCTGCGAGGCATGGTGCGATGCGGATCAGGCGTTGACCCCGCAGGAGTTGAAGAAGTTGATGGGTACGCTGGGCAGTATCGCCAAAGCGATAGGGCGTACGCTTTAATCTGGTTGGTGGGTAGCTTTGCATAGCCATCTGACTAGGCCGTCAATAAACGACGACCAAGTCATTGGTTAACGCTGCGCTAACCCACCCTACGAAAACCATACTCCCTCTCCCCTTGCGGGAGAGGGTTGGGGGATAACCAGCGACTTGGCGGCTTTGCCGCTTAGTCGAATGGCTAGTTGTTTTATCAGAGGGGGCTGTCGATGGCAAAACCGCTATTTAACAAAGTCGTCATCTTCGGTGTCGGGTTGATCGGCGGCTCGTTCGCGATGGCATTACGCAAAGCCCATGCGGTGGAATCGGTGGTGGGCTTCGGGCGCAGCGAGAAGACGCTGGCACAGGCGTGGCAACTCGGTGTCATCAATCGCATCGGGAAGGATGTGGCTGCCGAAGTCGGCGATGCCGATCTGGTGTTCCTGGCCACCCCGGTCGGACAGATGGCGGAACTGATGGCGCTCATCGCGCCGCACCTCGGCAAAAATACCCTCGTCACTGATGGTGGCAGCACCAAGAGTGACGTGGTGCGCGAAGCCTATGCACAACTGGGCAGCAAGGTGGCGCAGTTCGTTCCGGCGCATCCCATTGCCGGAGCCGAGCAAAGTGGTGCGACGGCGGCGCGCGCCGATCTTTTCCAGTGGAAGAAGGTGGTGCTGACCCCGCTACCTGAAAACAGCGCTGAGTCGGTGGCGCGAGTGCGTCATGCGTGGGAACTGTGTGGCGCGATGGTGAAAGAACTGACGCCGGCCCAACACGATGAAATATTCGCCGCCGTGAGCCATTTGCCCCATTTGCTGTCGTTCGCGCTGGTACACGACCTGTCGCAACGCGATGACCGGGAACTGCTGCTGTCCTTTGCGGCCAGCGGCTTCCGCGACTTCACCCGCATCGCCGCCAGCTCGCCGGAAATGTGGCGCGATATCTGTCTGTCGAACCGAGATGCCTTGCTGAAAGAATTGCAGATCTACATCGCAGAGTTGAATAATATAAGCACCTCGCTGGCTGCAGGTGATGCGGAAAAACTCGAGCAGACCTTTCGCGCCGCGCAACAATTGCGGGCCGGATGGACGGAAATCAAGTGAAAACCATGAAGAAAACTTCCGGCAAACAGTATTGGTGGTTGATCATTGCCGTTGCAGTGATCTGGTTCGCCAATCTGGAGTACCGTACTCTGATCAAGCCGGATGAAGGGCGTTACGCCGAGATCCCGCGCGAGATGGTGGCAAGCGGCGACTGGACCACCCCGCGTCTGAACGACCTCAAGTATTTCGAAAAACCGCCGCTGCAATACTGGGCGACCGCGGTTGCCTACAGCGTGTTCGGCGAGCATCAATGGACTTCGCGTTTGTGGGCCGGACTGACCGGATTCGCCGGGATATTCCTGGTGTGGTTTGCCGGGTCACGGCTGTTCGGGCGCGAGGCCGGCAGTTACGCCGCCCTGCTGCTGGGCAGCAGCATGCTGTATGTGCTGATCGGGCACATCAACACGCTGGATATGGGTGTGACGTTCTTCATCACGCTGGGCATCGCCGGTTTGCTGGTCGGACAGACACGGGTAGTTATAAGAGAACAGCGCAACTGGATGCTGCTCGCGTGGGCGGCGATGGCGCTGGCAGTATTGAGCAAGGGCTTGATGGGCATTGTGTTGCCGGGGGCTGCGCTGTTCATCTATTGCGTCGTGGAGCGAGATTTCAGGGCGCTGAAGCGGATGCACTGGCTGCCTGGCCTGGCGGTGTTCCTGTTGATCGCGGCACCGTGGTTCTACCAGGTGATGAAAGCCAATCCGGAATTCTTCGAACGCTTCTTTATCTACGAACATTACACCCGCTTCACGACCAAAGACCTGGGCCGCTATCAACCCTGGTATTACTTCATCCCTATCCTGCTGGCCGGTGCGTTGCCGTGGACGGTGCTGATGTTCGATACCCTGTTGCGCGCCTGGCGCCGGGGCAGGCAGCCGGGAAGATTATTCAACGTCGAACGATTCCTGATGATCTGGGCGGTGTTCATCTATCTGTTCTTCACCGTGTCGGGTTCCAAGTTGCCGTCCTACCTGTTGCCGATGTTCCCGGCATTGGCCTTGCTGATGGGCAATCGCATCGCCGTGATGCGCGAGCGGACACTGTTCTGGCAGATCGCTCCTGTCGTGCTGATCGCTGTGGTGTGGCTGGTGTTGGCGGCGAATGCGGGAAAGTTTGCCGACACGCCCCAGCAGGCCGAGTTGTATCCGAAATTCGGCGCATGGCTGGTGGTGGCGGGGCTGTTCTTGCTGTCAGGATCGCTGGGCGGCATGATGTTGCTGTGGCGCGCGAAAAAGCCGGCAGCGATCGTGGTGCTGGCGGTGAGCGCGCTGCTGGCAGCGCAAATAGGGCTGTCCGGCCATAACGAGGCGGCACGGGATCGTTCCGCAAAACACATCGCCGAGGCGATACGCACTGAGGTCAAACCGGAGGTGCCGTTCTACTCGGTGCTGACTTATGAGTGGACACTGGCGTTCTATTTGCAGCGCATCTTCACGCTGGTGCAGTACCAGGACGAGATGGGCTACGGCATCCAGCAGGAGCCGCAGCGCTGGATACCCACCATCGAGGAATTTGCCAAGGTATGGGCGACACAGCCCGAGGCGTTGGCTATCATGCCGGTGTATGCTTACCCGATGCTGCAAAAACAGGGATTGGCGATGAACATCATCTTTGAAGATGGACAACATATCGTGATCAAGAAACCATTGAATGCGGTTGGGAATGCAGCCGGGAATGGGGCTGGAGCAAATCCCCTCTCCCTTGCACCCGCAAGGAGTAGGCCGGTGGGTTCCCCGCTGCTGCGCAGCGACCCTTCCGCACAAGGGAGAGGGGTAGGGGAGAGGGTGGGATCGCCATGAACCTGATCAGTTTCGGGCTGATCTTCACCGGCGTGATGCTCAACGCTGCCGCGCAGATACTGATGAAGGCGGGCACCAATGTGATCGGCCATTTTGAGTTCAGCAGCGAGAACATCCTGCCGATAGGATGGAAGCTCGCAACCGAGTGGCACATCGTCGCCGCGCTGTTCTGTTATGGCATCAGTGTGGTCGTCTGGATACTTGCGCTGTCGCGCGTGCCGGTCAGCATCGCTTTCCCGATGCTGTCGATGGCATATGTCGTGAACGCCGTGGCAGCCTGGTACTTGCTGGGCGAGGCCTTCAATCCGACCAAGGTGGTCGGCATGGGGGTGATCATACTCGGTGTCATCATCATTTCGCGGGCATAAACTATAACCGTCATTCCGGCGCAGGCCGGAATCCAGCGATTTTATCTAAATATGCCTTTTGGTTTTGTCCCCCGCCATGCGGGGAAGTCTTCCCATTAACTGGATTCCGGCCTGTGCCGGAATGACCAACTTATAGAATCCTTTGCGGATATTTTTACATGAGCAATTTTCTCCCTTTCTCCCGCCCGACAATAGACGAAGCCACCATCGTTGTGGTCGGCGAGGTGCTGCGTTCCGGCTGGATCACCAGTGGCCCCAAAGTGCTGGAATTCGAGAAACAACTCTCTGCCTATTTCGGCGGGCGTCCGGTGCGCACTTTCAATTCCGGCACCTGCACGATGGAGATCGCATTGCGCATCGCGGGCATAGGCGCGGGCGATGAAGTCATCACCACGCCGATCTCGTGGGTCGCCACTGCAAATGTGATACTCGAAGTCGGTGCGATGCCGGTGTTCGCCGACATCGACCCGGTCACGCGCAACATCGATCTGGACAAGCTGGAAGCTGCGATCACCAGGCGCACCAAGGCAATCATCCCGGTGTATCTGGCGGGCAAGCCTGTCGACATGGACAGGCTGTATGCGATAGCCAATAAACACAAACTGCGCGTGGTCGAGGATGCCGCGCAGGCGATAGGCTCGACCTGGAAGGGCAAACCGATAGGCTCGTTCGGCGATTTCGTTTCGTTCAGCTTTCAGGCCAACAAGAACATCACCACCTCCGAAGGCGGCTGCCTGGTGCTGAACAATGCCGAAGAAGCCACGCTCGCGGAAAAATACCGGCTGCAGGGCGTGACGCGCAGCGGCTGGGACGGCATCGAAGTGGATGTGCTGGGCGGCAAGTACAACATGACCGACATCGCCGCCGCGATCGGCCTGGGCCAGTTCGCAAAATTGCATGACATCACCGCGCAGCGGCGCAAACTGGCGAAGCATTATTTTGCGACGCTGGGCAAGGATTTCGAGAAACAGACCGGCGCGCAACTGCCGCCTGCTGAGTTTGAAAGCACCAACTGGCATTTGTTCCAGATCGAGCTGCCGGAGCGCATCACTCGCGCCGACTTCATGGCGAGGATGAAGGAGCAGCACAACATTGGTATCGGTTATCACTACGCGCCCATTCATCTGTTCAAGTTGTATCGCGACAGGGGATTCAAGGAGGGCATGTACCCGGTCGCCGAGCGCGTCGGCAAGCAGATCGTCTCGCTACCGATGTTTTATGCGATGAACGAGGCGGATGTTGAGCGCACTTGTGCGGCGATGCGTGAGGTGTTGAAGTAGGGCGCAATAACCAACGGGCATTGCGCCGTATGTGTCTCATCTAAACATCCGGTGCAATGCGCTCCGCTTATTGCACCCTACGATATTTTCAATCTCGTTAACACCGCCCTCATGCTATAAGATGATCCATGCGGCAGATCGTCAAAATGCATCCGCTACGCAGGCAAATATTTAGGGGAAGCGATGACGTTCAAATATTTTCGTCCTGTAAACGTTGCGGGCTTCACGCTTGCTTTGCTTTCATCTCTTGCCGCCGCCAATACTCCTGAGAAAATCTTCGTGCAGGTATCACCCTCCGTCGTGGTGGTGGGCATCTTCGACGCCAAGGGAAAATCGATCGGGCTGGGCAGCGGCGCGGTGATAGGTGCGGGTCAGGTGATTACCAACTGCCATGTGGCGCAAAAAGGCAAGAGCCTGAAAGTGCGTCAATCCGGCAAAACCTTCAAGGCCACGCTGCAATACGCTGATCCCGATCGCGACCTGTGCCAGTCCGCGTAGGGCGCAATAACCAACGGGCATTGCGCCGTATGTGCATCGTCTAAACATCCGGTGCAATGCGCTCCGCTTATTGCACCCTACAAATTCTCGATTTCGCTAACCCCGCCCTCATACTGTAAAATGCCGCCCCTATGAGCACAACCCAACTTTCCGTCGTCATCCCCGTCTATAACGAAGAGCAGGGCTTGCAGGCTTTGTTCGACCGTCTGTATCCGGCACTGGACAAGCTCGGCATCTCTTACGAGGTTTTGTTCGTCAACGATGGCAGCCGCGACCGTTCTGCGGCGATGCTGCGCGAGCAGTTCCAGGCGCGTCCGGATGTGACGCGGGTGATTTTGTTCAACGGCAATTTCGGCCAGCACATGGCGATCATGGCGGCGTTCGAACATAGCAGGGGACAGCGCGTTGTCACGCTCGATGCCGACCTGCAGAATCCGCCGGAGGACACCGGCCTGCTACTGGCGAAGATGGACGAGGGGCACGATTACGTCGGCTCGATTCGCCGCCAGCGCAGCGACAGCTGGTGGCGGCATGTTGCGTCGCGCGCGATGAACGGGCTGCGTGAAAAAATCACCCGCATCAAGATGACCGATCAGGGATGTATGTTTCGCGCTTATGATCGCAATATCATCGATGCGATCAACAGTTGCAAGGAAGTCAGCACCTTTATTCCGGCCTTGGCGTACAGCTTTGCGCGCAACCCTGCCGAAGTGGTGGTGGGGCATGAAGAGCGTGCGGCGGGCGTATCGAAGTATTCGATGTACAGCCTGATCCGTCTGAATTTCGATCTGATGACCAGCTTCTCGCTGGTGCCGTTGCAGTTGTTCTCGATGATGGGGATGCTGATCTCGGCGTTTTCCGCGCTGTTCTTCGTATTCCTCGTCGTTCGCCGCCTGATCATTGGTCCGGAAGCGGAAGGACTGTTCACGCTGTTTGCGCTGATGTTCTTCCTGATCGGCATCGCGTTGTTCGGCATCGG
>JBDTPM010000242.1:0-10923 GCA_039932695.1 Gallionella sp.
AGCCGGCAACGCCGGCAGTCGTTGCTGCTGTAACCAGGGACGCCCCGGGCGTGGAAGTCAGCAAGGTGTTGGTGATCGCCTGGCTCACTCCGCCCGCAGCGGGCACCAGCGATGTGCTGGGCGCCAGCACACCTGCGGACCCATGGCTGTTCGGGCCGCCTCCGGCGCTGCCGAAACCCGCCCAGTTCACGCCGGACTGGAAGTCGTCATTGAGCTGCACCTCGACGATCTTCGCTTCCAGTATCACCTGCCGCTCGATGGAAATCTGCGAGGCCTTGAGATAGGCCGTGACGTTCTTCAATTCATCCGGCATGGCGCGCACCACGATCACACCGGACATTGGACTGACGATGACACTGCGTCCCTTCTCGCTACCCACAATCGCGCTCAACGATTTCGACAACTCATCCCAGAAATCGGTACTGGAGTTCATCGTCACTTTACTGCTGTCTCGGTTCTGATTGCTGGTTGTCGCCGCAGCTCCTCCCGTCTGACTGGTCGTATCCGCAATGGACCCGGAATTAACCCGAAGCGACGACTTGCCCTCGCGCTGCCCGGTCAGATAATTCACCTGAAAAATCCGCGTCTGCAGGGTCAACGGCAGAATGTAGATTCGTGTGCCGTCCACTTTGTAATCGTAGCCATACATTTCACGTATCGCTTCCAGAGCCTCGAACACCGTCACATCTTTTAGATTCAACGAGATGCTGCCGCTAACCTCGGGGTGCAGCAACATGCTGTAGCGTGTGCCGGAGACGATAGCCGTAAACACCTGGTTGACCGACGTGTTGCTCACCGTCAGATCGAATTTGGTCTCAAGCGGCTTGTTTCCAATCTTGGGCATGGTGACCGTCAGCGGCGGCAGCAATGCATCGTTCACCGCATCGGCCTTGCTCGGTTGCACACTGGCCTGCGCCGCAGTGTCCATTTCCCGTTGAATCGCATCGGCCGCACCGCCGCGGCTGCTTGGCGTGGAACAGCCTGCCAAAAGCAACACTGTACTTATAACCAGCCACTTGGCTGCCGTTAACCAGCGGCTTATGTCACCGCTGTCAGGTGACTTGGCAGCATGGCTATGCAAAGCCTTTGGGCAGCCAAGTGGAATGGCTAGAGGCTCCATCTGGTATAACGCGATTCTCATTTTTGTTCCTCCCGTGCGGACGGTATGGTGCTGATTTCTTCAGGCTGCACCCCGCTTCCGGGTGATGCCTTGTTGATTATGATCTCTCTCTGCGTCATCTTCACATCAGGGAACAGCGTCAACACCCGGCGTGTCTGCGCTCCCTGCAACACCACGCTGCCTTCGTTCACTTCTATCAATTGGGCATTGCCATGCTTCTCCCACAACTCGACGGTTTTGCCATCAATGATCGCAGCGCGGCGCGAATCGGAAATGATCGTGGATTGCAGGCCAGATGATCTGCTTTGGGATGCGCCTTGCCCCGGTGCAGCACCGGTGGCGGCACCGCTCCCCAATAAAAATGCCGGTGGGCGGGTGGGATCAGACAAGTCTTCAGCGCTTACGGCAAAGGAATACAGTGCGAAAGCCAAAGCAAGAAGAGCGCGCATCATACCGTCAGCCATGTTTTATCCAGACTCAGGGTGTACAAAGTCAGCGTCAACACCGAATAGGGATATTGCTCCACGCTCAGGCTCACCTCTCCCCAGAACATCTGCGCAGGCATCCTCTCCAGCGAGCTGACATAGCCCAGCAACTCCAGATATCCGCCGCGCACGCTGATCTTCACGCCATGCTTGAAGATCTGCTTTTGTGCGCCCTGCACATCCTGGTCATGCAGCGCTGCCGCAGATTGTTCTGCGCCTTTCGCTACCTGCGGTTTCTCGATCAGCAAGCCGACCGGCAAGGTCTTCAGCTCAACCAGTTGCAGCCGGTCATTTTTGTTCAGCACCTGTTTCAGCAGGTCAGCCATCTTGCCCGGCTCAACCAGGCGACTGCGCCGATTCTGCAAGTAACCGTCCAGTTCCTGCAATTGCGTCTTGAGTTGCGCGGAACGCACCCGCAGCGGTGAAAGCTCGTCGTCACGCTGGGCCTGCAATAGCGATTGTGTCGCTGCTTGCAATTCCTTCATCTTTTCCTGCTGCTGTATCACTTGCGCGGACAAGACCTTCTGCTTTGTCAAAAGCGGATCCAGCAATATCGAATTGATCAGCGAGATCACCACAAAGCCGGCAGCAACGAAAATCATCGCGCGTTCGCGCAACGACATATTGTCTATCTTGGTGCGCGCCAAGCCCCAGTAACCTCTCATTTCTTGACCTCGCTATCCGGCGTCGAGTACATCGTGAATTCAACATAGCGCACAGCAGCAGATTTGTTTTCTTTGCCGGACTCGACTTTGGGTTGCTGCATCTGCAAAGTAGAAAAAGACTTGCCCTGCATGGCTTGTTCCCTGCCCAACCGTTGTATGTAGATCGGTAGCAATTCCGGCTCCAGCACGCCCCCGCTCAAACTGATCTGCGCTGCATCTCCGGTCACTTTAAACGAGGTCAGCCACAAGCCTTGTACCACCTGGCGAGAGAACGCACGCATGTATTGTGAGTAACCGGTGGTGTTGCCCACCGAACCGGACTTCAGGGTATCAACCATCCGGGTCTGCTCGGCCAACTCGCTCTCCAATCGTTGCACCTCGGTCTGCAATGTCTGATTCGCCTGCTGCGGGGAAAATTCGGCGTTATAACGAGCGAGTTGCGCCTGCTCGGCATTTAAACGCCTGGTGCTTTCTTCCGATTGCTGCTTCAGTTGCCCCACCTGATACAGCGCGTAGCCGTAAAAAATCAGCGAACCCAGCACGATCAAACCCAGCGCCTGCAACATCGTCAGCAGCGCAAATATTTTTCGCTGCTTCAGAAAGATCGGGTTGAACAGATTGATCTGCTGACTCATAGGGTGCGCCTTTCCTGACGCAATGCCGCCCCCAATGTTGGCAGAGCGTGAGCGACAAACTCGCTGTCGGCCAGTGCCGGGGTTGTGCTGATGTCCATCACCTGCGACAGCTCCAGCCTCTCGACCTTGGCCTCCACCGCCGCTGCCAGAAGACTCACCAGGCCGGCATTGTCAGGTGCACACACCAACACGCGGCTGACCGGCAGATGATTATATTGCCGATCGAAATAATCCAGTGAACGCTGCAACTCCAATTCGACGCGATCCCGATATTGCTGACGCAATTGTTCGTTGGCATCCTGCAACTGACCGGCGGTGATCTCGATGCGCCGCGCCAGCAGCAATTCACCCTTGGAGGTGAAGGTCATCAGCCCGCCGTTGTCATCGAACGCGAGTAGAACCAATGCACGATCATTCTGCTCGAACAATGCGGCGATGTTGCGCTGCGCCATTTCCGGGATATCGATCGCAACCAGTTCGATCTTCGCCTGCTCGAAAAGTGCGATGCGTTTCTGGATGGTCTCGTTGGACGCGGCGATCGCATACATCGATTGGGGACGATCGGAACCGTACTTGCCGGCGGGAATCTGCAACACATCCACGGTCGCATCTTCGATGTGGTAATTCAGGCCATCCTTGATCTTCCAGCGTATCGCGGTCTTCAACTCATTGACAGGGACATTGGGTGCATCGACCAACACCATCTGATATTCGCCCGGGGACAGCAGCGTGGTGAAATCATACTTTCCAATGTTCGCACTGTGGCGAACCTTGTCCAACTGCTCGGCGGAAACTTCGCCGGTCTCATGGTATTCACAGCGCACCACACTCAGCATCACCCCGACATGCTTGACTTGGGCCAGGTAGATTCCGTGCGCTCCGACGCCAATGGCGAGCCAGCCGGAATCACGGCTTGGTGCCTTGAACAGCCTGGAAAAATTCATGATTCCCATAATTAGCGTGAAGGTAATTCAATAACCTACTGGAGTCAATGGAAATTTTATATCAATCATCTCCCGCGCCGCCCGCGATAGATGAACATATCGCTTCCACCGTACACGCCGAAAGTGGCGCGCGCGGTCGGATTCGCCAATCCTGCTCCCGTCCAGTCGTACTGTAACCATGTTGGCGCGGTGATGGTCACATCGACCGTACCGGCGACATTCGGCCTGGTCAATACCAGCCCGCCATCACCTGCCACGAGCGGATCATTCAGTGTTGCCGCCACTGCCGTAGCGCCTGGCTGTAATGTCAATGCAGGGATAGGCAAGCTGGTGCAGGCCGCAGCGACATCATCGTCCACATTGGTGATGAAGTTGCTTCCATCCCAATATTGCGCCAGCAAGGGCATCGGCAAATCGAGCATTTCGGAACCATAGGCGTTACCCAACCACAAACGGCCACTGCGTATATTCACCACGTCTTCGTTGGGTGTGGCGGGGGTCGCCGAACTGACGCCATCTCCGCCTGCCGCCTCGATGGCACGCACACCGATGGTGGTCGGTATCGTCCTGACATTGGCGAAGATGTAACGAACGGGTGTCAAATCAGAGGGAATTATTGTCGCCACTCCTTGCGTAAACTCCACGGCAGCAACAGTTGCCGGATTGAACGCGCCGAGCGCCGCCGCATTCAGTGCGTCGGAAAGACCGACCGCCCTGGCGAACGCGCCGCTATAGTTCTGCAATGTCGTGCCCGCCACATCCTTCGCCCGCACTTCCAGCGCAAACGGCTGGCCGGAATAGGTGAAGGTGCCGCACTCGTCAGCGGCCACGGTATCGAAGTGATCCGGCACAAAGCGGCCGAAATAGGCCGTCGCCGCAGCGTTGCCGAAATAGCATCCATACTTGCCGCCCACCAGTGTATTCGAATAATTGGACGTGCATTCGGGGGTAGCCTTCAGCGCATCCACGTCGGCAAAGGTGGTGTCCCTGACGCCATCCACATTGAACTTGAAGTAGCCCACTTCGGAATAATTAAACGTACTGGCCGTCGCCACCCCGGTGACCGGATTGGCCACCGCAAAGCTGCCGCCCAGCGATCCATTCGCAACCGCTCCGCTATGCGCGACGATTTGCGTGGCATCCACGGTGGGCGTGCCGTTGTAGCCCGCAATCGCGGTCGCGGTCAGCGTGAAGCTCGCTCCTGCAGCCAGCTTTGGCACTGCGCTGGCATTGGTGCCGGACGGATCCGCATTGACCGATGAGGTCACGGTCAGCGAGGTTGGACGGATCGCAAACTTGTCCGTCGAGCAACTCGAAGCCGCACTGCCCGTCATGCGCACCTTGGCCGATTTGACCGCGTTCGCAAGAGTGAAAGCAACGGTCTTTCGATTTTGATTGGCAAAAGCAACGTTCTGCGTATTGAGCTGCGGGTAGGTCGCACAACTCCCCGTCGCCGCATCCACCAGCTCGACTTGCACCGTGCCGGTATAGTTTGCCCCGCCCACGCTGAGCACATCCAGCGAAAATGCCGTTCCGGCCAGTTTGGTGAAGATGGAAGTGCCTGCTGCTGCACCAACTTCGACCGTATCTCTGCACTGGGTCGAAGCCGTGAACGTCAAACTGCACGCAGCCCCTCCCGACAGGTTGGTACAACCGCTCGCGGTGGTCGGCGTCGGGCTGACCGCGCTGGTTCCCAGCGTGACGGTTTGAGCAGTAGTTACCGGCAGACTGACCGTGGTCTGTCCGCTCCCGCCGCTGGTGAGGGCGAAAGGGATCGTGCCGCCGGGCGCCCCGGCCCAGGTCACATTGCCGCTGACGTTCGCCGTGGTGAAATTGGAAGTGCACGCCGCGTCGGCGCAGGCTTTCACCGTCAACTGCTCAGCCGCGCAGGTCTGGCCAGCTCCATCATGTTCGATCTGGATGTGATGTAGCGCGGGCAGGGTGTAATCCACCCTGACCTGGATGTGATCCACGCTGATGGTGCGGTTGGTAGTTGAAGTCGTGCTGGTATTTTTCGCCGAGAATGCCAGCCCGAAATTGGCGGCGTTCACTTCCGCCACTGTCCACGTCGTTCCCCACAGGTTAGTCTGTCCGCCATGCGCCTCGATTGCGTCCGCCGTGGGATAGTTGGTGGTGGTGGCGGCATTGAGCGCGGTGCTGATGGTGCCGCCCTTGATCAGATACACAAAAGCGTCCCTGATCGTCCCGCCGCTGGTCTTGCGCTCTACATACACCGTGATGCCGCTGATGATGGCGCCGGTCGGCGCATTAAGGTTGAATCCGGTGCAGTTGAGATAATTGGTGGTGGTGTTGCGGATGACGTTGGCTGCCGTGGCATAGACGTTATTGCTGGAAATAGCATTGGCCGGATTGACCCAGGCTATCGTGCCCACCCCGGTCACGCTGGTGCAACTGGTCGGGCTGCCCTGAACGTAAAGCGCTCCGGTGCACGGCGAGGTGCCCAGGATGATATATGAAACCGGACACACCACGCCCGTTCCCGCGAGGTTGTAATAAGTGTTGCTGCTGGGCGTGATGGGTGTGGCCGGGCTGTTGTAGGTCACTGTGTTGCCGCTCGCGGAGGCGTTGAGCGTGCCGACCGTGGAAATCGCAGACAACGTCAGGCTGGCATTCGCGCCCTGCGTCCATGAATTGGTCGCGGCGTTTTGCGTGATCTTCTGCAAGGTGACGCTGCCGTTGTTGGTGAGTTTTGCGGTTGACGTGTTGAAAGTGGCCGCCGAGGTCGCAGCGCTGACGACGCCGGTCGCGCCGATTACCGTGCTGGTGGCATAAAGGCGCAGGAAAGTCGTCGTTGCCGTCGGCACCGTCGAGTTGATCGTACCGTTGATGGTCAACACCGACCCGGCGACGGTCGTGCCGCCCTGGGTGCGCCCGACATAGAGCCGCGAAGAGCCGGTGAAATTCAGTGTGGAACCTGCCGCAACGGACGGACTCGCGCCCGAGGTGTAAAGTCTTGTATCGGTGTACGTGCCGACACCCGAAATAACCGAAGCTGCACCGGTAACGTTCATGTTCCCGCCGCCCGAGATCGTGCCATTGTTGGTCAGGTTGCCGGTGATAGTCAGCGTATTCCCGCCATCGGCCAGCGTCCCGCCGGAATTGACCGTCAGATTGGTCACCGGGACCGAACCGACCAGCGTGACTGTATTCGGAGATGCGACAACGGCGGTGTCCGTCGCGGTCGGGATGGTCACCACCGGCGTGCCGACACATGTCCAGGTCGAGGCGGCGGCCCAACTGCCGGAGGC
The DNA here is from genome assembly GCA_039932695.1 of Gallionella sp. GTDB lineage: Bacteria > Pseudomonadota > Gammaproteobacteria > Burkholderiales > Gallionellaceae > Gallionella. The sequence goes on from JBDTPM010000242.1 coordinate 7,119, forward strand.
TTTGCTGGTACACACTGCGGCAGCAGCGGCGTCAAAGCTCGTCAACACGGCGAGCAATATTGCAATAAAACCGATATTTTTCTTGCTCATGTCCATTCTCCTGTCGCCAACTTAACCCATCAACATCCTGTACAGCTGCCCAACTTCGCTGTCGCCACTTGCTGCACATAATTGATATCACCCGGAACGCTTCCGGTCAAGGTCGCCACGGAGACAACGTTATATATATTGACTGCGGCGGCTCCCTCCACTGCAGGAGTTGCAACACAATTCACCACGATGGTGAAACCGGCCAGATTGCCCCCGGCGACTACTGGCGAGCCGAGTGCGCAACCCGCCCAAGGTGCAGGTCCATTGGCAACATTGAACGCCGCCCATTCTACCCCGGCCAACGCCGCCTGATAGGCGCGCGCGCCCATTATCTCCATCGCCTGGCTCTGGTGCTGCGTGGTCGAGAGCGTTACCGCGAACGCGCCCAACGCAGCGACCACCACCAGCAGGAAGATCGCCGAGACCAGACTGAATCCATATTGTGCTGACTTTCTCATGGTGCGTTATTCACATGTATTTCGTGGTACAGACTGACGCGCTCGCCGCCTCTGCTCAACGTCAACTGGATGCCGAGCAGCCCCATGCGCTGATTGGGCAGCGCGTAGACAATGGCACAACCGCTGACATTGTTGGCCAAGATGGCGATTGTTCCACCCGGCGGATTGATTTGGGCAGCACTGTAACCATAGCCCCAATAGCGCCTGAGTACTCCAGTCCCATCCCCGTTGGCATCCTCACCTAACACCCCTGTGCAGGCATAAGTCACCGCTTGTTGTGCGCCGTCCACCACATCAAAACGTTGCGAGGGCAAGGCGGCGAAGGCCGGAAATTGCGTCCCGGTGATACTCACGCTGGCCTGTGCTCCCGCCGCGCCAGTGTAGGCACGCAAGATACCCGCGGCAGTAGTATTGTAGGGCGGATTGCCATCCGATTGCGTACTGCCCAGCACGATCCTGTCTACCGCGGCAAAAACGATCGGCGGACCGATGATCTCGAAACAGGTATCAGCGGCGGTAAAATCCAGATCATCTCCCGCTGCCGCGCAAGCGCCCGTCCCTCCAACCGCATTGGCCCGGTAGCGCCCACCATCACGGGTAGGCAGAAACTCCACGCACGGTATCCCGCCGCAACCGGCAACCCGAATGCTATTCGGCACCGCCGTGCTGATGTCGCTTGCCAGCCGATACAGCGCGGTATCGGCGATGTCGGTCAATTCGGCGCGGCGCGCCACATCCACATACTGCTGCATCGGCGCCCTGAGAAACACCGCGACGATGCCGCCCAATATCCCGGTGATGACGATCACCATGATCATCTCGACCAGCGTAAATCCATTTTGACTGATTCTGCGCATCAGTTGTAGGCCGTCCGGAATCCGGTTGCAGTGATCGCATCACCATTCGGCGCCGTCACTGTCACGTTGATCTGCACGACATTACCCGGCGGGATGCCATTCCACGCAGCCGCCTCAGGAATCACGGCCACGGCGAGGGTATAGCCGGCCAAATCAGGTATCGCGACATTATTCACCGTGAATATCCCGGCGGTCGCGAACCCGCCGTAGCTGCCGACGATGTGATAGGCCGTAGCCCGATTCGCCGGCGTCACCGCCACCGGAACAGCTGGCGCAGTCGCCGTAAAATCCTGCAACTGGATTTCCTCCAGCAAGGAATAGGCGGCCGCGATCGCCTGCTTGCGTATCAGCGGATCGGCGCTGCGTCCGGTGGTCTGGTTCATCACCAGCAAGATACCCGCCAGCGCGACGCTGACGATGACGATAAACATGATCAGTTCGATCAGACTGATGCCGCGTTGCGGTGTCATACGATCACTGGTGAACATAGCCGGTCTCGGCCTCGATGAAGACACTACCCGTCGCTCCATTGATTGCAATCGTCTGCGGCGCATTGGTGGGCCGTCCCAACGCGTCAAAGCTGAAATCCACCGGCGCCGGCAGTGCTGCAAAAGCGATCCCGGCAGGTGCAGTGATCACATACGGGCCGCCGACCGGAGATTGCAAATTACCCGCCGGCGCCGGGTTGCAAACACCATCAGGGGGGGTGTTGCTGTCTATCGTGAGCGTAACGGTACTCGGGGCGGGGAGGGTGAATGCCACGCAGACATTCCGGCGCTGCGCGATCGCGGCCTTCTGTGCGTAGCGCAACGAAGCCAGCACCTGATCGGTAAAGCCACGAGATTGGAATACATTTTTGTCAAAAAAGCGCGGTGCAGCAATAGCCGCGAGGATCCCGATGATGACCATCGTCATCACCAGTTCGACCAGCGTGAATCCTGTCATCTCGGGACGCTGCTTGTGCAATGCGCAATCCATCTTGTTTAATTTGACCCCTCTATAAAGCGCTTGGTAACAGTAAAAAAAACAGGGCGGTCTAAGCCGCCCTGTTTTAATTAAAGTTACGTCATATTTCGCAGCCGCGAGGGCGAGCAAACTGCCCGCCCTGCCTGACTATAATTTAAAGAATACCAGTTAGCGAGAATGTCGTGGAAGCTACAGTGCCAACGGTAGTTGGAGTCAACGTGCAGGCTGCGGTTACTCCCGCAGCGATCGCTGCGGCTGTAACCGTATATCCGACAGGTAACCCACCTTCCAGAATAGTTCCTGCGTTGGAACAATTGGTAATTGGTTGGCCTTTGGCTACATTTATGCTGCGAGAAGCATAATTGACCGTATTAGCCGAATTGATCGCCCCTGCAACCCCTAGTAGCGCAGCGTCCCTGGCATCAGCGGACAAATTTACAAATTTCGGCAACGCCGTCGCCGCCAAGATACCCAGAATCACGATCACCATGACCAGTTCGATCAATGTAAAACCAGCTTGTTGTTTCATTTTAACTCTCCTAAGTATGGGGGCCACAGCCCCTTATATTGATAACTTAACTTCGTCTTCCAACCCCTTGCCGCAGCAAGAATTTGATGAAGCGCAGTGAACTGTAAATGAAGTCGGATCGGAACGCAACCACCCAACCGACCAGCGGTCGCGCTACGCCAGCAGACGGGACAGTGCGAAAAACAGATAGATACTGCCCAGCAACAACAGCCAGCCGGCTTTTTGCGCGTGGCTCGCAACGAAGCGATCCACCTGATCGTGTGGCACATCCAGTATTTTCGTGGCCTTGCGCGAGGATAACCACTGGTTGGACTGCTCCTCGATGCCGCGCAGCGAGCTGGGGCGCAGCCACAAGAACAGCCCGACTATCAGCGCGACCGCTGCGCCGATCAGCGAACACAGCACCAGCGCGTCGAGCAAACTATCCAGCAATCGGGCCGGGACCATGCTGCTCATGCGTTGCAGCATGCGTGCCTTGTCGAACAAGATGCTGAAATAAACGAAGATATAGGTCGCCCCCAGCACCACTGCTATCCCCGTCAAGCGATGGTGCTGATAAAACCAGTGCTCGATACTGATGCTGCGATCCATCAACTGGCTGATGCGGCGCGTGGAGATCCAGCGATTCGCCACCCGATTGACACGGCCCAGTAACTGCGGCCTGAAGATAAGCGACAACCCGAGCGATATGCCGAGCAGAGAACCCACCAGCAGGAAGATCGCCAGTGTGCGCCATAAAATGATGTCAGCCGGGTTAGTGGTCATGGATTCTAGTATCAGCGATATCGGTCAGTATGTAAACCCCCCTTATTCAGCCCTGACCACAAGTCAGTTTGTCCTGAGATTCGAAGGACCGGAATGAAGAGGCTCTGATGGGAAGTCTGGAATGAACGTTGGTTTTCATC
>JBDTPM010000243.1:0-4283 GCA_039932695.1 Gallionella sp.
CCAGCGCAATGCCGACGGCTGCAGAGCCGCCGCTCAAGAGCATGGTTGGAATCGGCAAAGTCGCGTTTCATGCGCAATACCATGCCCTTGTTGAGCAGATACAACACCCGGTCGGTTTTGGAATCCGCCTGCTTCTCTATATCTTGCAGGGCAGCATCGTATTTCCCAGCCGAAAGATTGTGCTCGATGACTTGAAATGAATCGCTATAGGTAGCGCATCCAGTCAATGCGTCCACCAATGCAAATGCCATGAGCAACAGAGCAACGCGGCATGCCATCGATTGCCCCGCCTTCAATTACCTAAAACCTCAGGTTGCTACGCTCCACCAATTTCTTGATCTTTTTCTGGCCAACCCAGACCTTGCGGTTATCCACCAGGCTGATCAGCGTCAGATCGACCTGATAGAAGCGCAATTGTGTTGAACCTGATGCATCGATGATGGTATTGATGGTTCCTTTCAACATGAAGTCGGCGCCTTTCTCCTGGCCCATCGCCTTGCGGGTGGCTTCGCTGGCGTTGAGGTCCTGGTCCTTGCGCTCGTCGCGGACTTCCAGACGTTCCGTCGAAGAGGCGACGAATTGCACCTTGTCGGAATTGATCAGGGCGCGCTCCATGTCGGAGACAAAAGTGTTGACGTTGATGTGCTCGTGGCTGAGGTTGCTCACTTCGCCCACGATCACCGCAGGCTGCCGCTTTTGGGTGCGGGTAAATTCACCAAGCCAGGTTCGGTCCAGCACGTCCTTGATCATTTCTTCCGACACCTGCTGGGAGTCGGTATCGTTCCATGCACCACTCAGATCCTTCATTTCCCCGGGCTCCATCCGCGTCACCTCGGTGGAACAACCGGCGGCGCCGAGCATCAAGGTCAAAGCTATCAATACCGACAGGCTGTTTTTGGGTAATGTCCGATTCATTATTTTTTCTCCTTGGCGACACGGTCAAATATGTTGTCGGCACTGCTCTCGATGTAGCGCTTCAGGTCGTCGTTCATGTCTTGCGTCCCGGCCAAAGTGCTTTTCACATGATTCATGTCCAGCTCGGCTATGGAATATATGATGTTGGTTTTCGGGTCGCGCCAGCTACCGATGATCTTGGCTCCGGTCAGATTGACCTTGGTAAGGGCCTTGATCTGTCGCGTAACCGACTCCTCGGCGACATTGGCGCTGCCTGCCTTGGCGGAAGCCATGTAGTCGTTGCTAACCACATCCATGTAAGAAGACAAGACCCTAGCCACTTCGGCGCGCGCACGATCATCTGCAGCGGATTTTTGCAGCGACATGTCCCCCATTGGAGAAGTCGAACCCACGCCGTGAAACAGCCGCCCACCTTTGTCATTCAGAATATTGGTGCCCTCATTGACCCAATCCGGAGCACCCTTGATACCCAGGTTGCTTTCCACCTTGGTTGTGCTGGAACAGGCTGAGATGGCTAACGCTATCAACGCCATGGACAACAATTTTGTTATGAGATGGGATTTATTCATGACTTTCTCCTGATGTTAGGAAAAACAGATTGAAAAACGATTAGTTCAGATTGTATGACGTTTGGTTCAATAGATACGGGACATGCAACGGTAATATCATATGCGAAATGATTAGCCCCGCAAAGCGGAACCTGAATCGATATGACTGATGACAGCTGGGTTTTAGACACATGGATGGAAGCCATATCGAATCAACAGGCTGCTATAACCAGCGACTTGGCGAGCGTTAACCAGCGGCTTATGTCACCGTCTTTTGGTGACTTAGCCGAATGGCTATGCAAAGCTGTTTGCTCGCTTAGTCGAATGGCTATAACCAATGACTTGCCCAGCGTCTGTTGCTGGGTTAGTCAGATGGCTAGTAGTCATATCAGTAGTTTCATCTAGGAGAACCAGCGCAACACCGCCGCCGAGCACAATGCCAAAACACCCAGGCCGCACAAAGCAATCCAGGCTCGCCTGTTGGCCTCCTCTGAAAACCGTGCGATCAATTGACTTGATGCCAGCGCAATACCGGCTGCCGCGCAAACGACTTTCACGATCAACGCAGTCATGGCGATGCCGAATATATCGGGAAACTTTGCGTAATAGTAATAGCTGATCGCGCCGAAAGTCGCCCCGCTCAACGCCTGGACCGACCAACCTGTGAACACCATCCAGGCAAGCCTGCGCTGCACTCCGGCCTCGCGCCACACCAGCGCAGCAGCTGCGCCGCCTACCACCGCCACGGCACCGAAGTTGTGAACGATCTGGGTGACGGCGTAAGCCAGGTCCTGGAAGTCCAACTTTATTGGACCTCGACCTTGATACAGCGCTCCACCCCGATAGGTGTGTGGTTCTTGTTGACGATCTTGATGCAAATCTCATGCTTGCCCGGAGCCAGGGATTCCAGCGTGTAGCTGCCCTTCATCTGACGCAACAGGGCAGCCTCCTTGCCATCAACGTAAACATGGCTATGGTCCCCGTTATTGCCACGCGTGATGTTGTAGTCCAGTTTGTTTTGCTCCATCGCATCGAGTTTGGCGCCATCCACTGGCGAGCTGATTTCGATCTTTGGTTCGGCGGCCGCTGCCAGCGGTGTGGAAATGCTTGCGAGTACCAGCAAAAGCATAGAAAAATTACGCATGAATTACTCCTTCAATGTGATGGAAGAACTCCGACCTGCATGATCGGCAGGACACAATAGCCCAAGTCAGCATATTGTGTCGCAGATGCTGACCTTACGCCACAAACTATCAAGTCACAACTACAGTGCACCGTCAGTAACGCATGGTAAAATCCGCGCTCATTTTCAAGTCTGCATCCAATGAACCGGTCACCCCACCCGATAGAGCAACTGATCCAGCAACGCATCCTGATCCTGGATGGTGCGATGGGCACCATGATCCAGCGCTACAAGCTGACTGAAGAACATTATCGCGGCACGGTGTTGTATGGCGATTTCCCCAAATACTACACTGACAACAATATCTCGCGACGTTCGTTTGCCGACCACCCGCTGGATGTGAAAGGCAACAACGATCTATTGGTGCTGACCCAGCCGCACGTGATCGGCGGAATCCATCGCGAATATCTGGAAGCGGGCGCGGATATTCTGGAAACCTGCACTTTCAATTCCAACTCGGTGTCCATGCACGATTACCAGATGACGCATCTGGTGTACGACTTGAACGTGGCGGGTGCGAAACTGGCGCGCGGACTGTGCGATGAATTCTCCACGCCGGACAAACCGCGTTTCGTCGCAGGCGTGTTGGGGCCGACCGGGCGAACTGCTTCCATCTCGCCGGACGTGAACGATCCCGGCGCGCGCAACGTCACCTTTGACGAGTTGGTGGAAAGCTACACCGAATCGATACGCGGTCTGCTCGACGGCGGTGCAGATCTCCTGATGGTCGAGACCATCTTCGATACGCTCAATGCCAAGGCCGCGCTGTTCGCTATCGAGCGTTATTTCGAACAGCACAAGGTGCGTGTGCCGATCATGATCTCCGGCACGATCACCGATGCCTCCGGGCGCACCTTGTCGGGCCAGACCACCGAAGCGTTCTACAATTCCTTGAGCCACGCCAGGCCGCTATCCATCGGCCTCAACTGCGCGCTGGGCGCGGAACTGATGCGGCCTTATGTCGAGGAGATATCGCGCGTGGCGAACTGCTACGTCAGCGCACACCCCAATGCCGGGTTGCCGAATCCGCTGTCGGACACAGGCTACGACGAATTGCCGGAAAAAACGGCACGACTGGTCAAGGAGTTCGCCACCAGCGGCTTCCTCAATATCGCGGGCGGTTGCTGCGGCACTTCACCGGCGCACATCAAGGCGATCGCCGAGGCGTTGAAGGATGTACCACCGCGCAAGATCCCCGATATCGAGCACCGTTGCAGGCTGTCCGGTCTGGAGCCATTCAACATCGGCGACGACACGCTGTTTGTCAACGTGGGCGAGCGCGCCAACGTCACCGGCTCGGCCAAATTCAAGCGCCTGATCCTCGAAGGCCAGTACGACGCGGCGCTCGAAGTTGCCAAGCAGCAGGTCGAGACCGGCGCGCAGGTGGTGGACATCAACATGGACGAGGCGATGCTGGATGGCGAAGCCGCGATGGTGAAGTTCCTCAACCTGATCGCCTCCGAGCCGGACATTTCCAAAGTGCCGCTGATGATCGACTCCTCCAAGTGGAGCATCATCGAGGCGGGTTTGAAGTGCGTGCAGGGCAAGTCCATCGTCAATTCGATCTCGCTGAAAGAAGGCGAGGAGAACTTCATCAAGTACGCCACGCTGGTGCGCCGCTACGGTGCAGCGGCGGT
>JBDTPM010000244.1:0-1650 GCA_039932695.1 Gallionella sp.
GCAAGCGATGATCGCGGCTGGACGCCGCTGATGAAATCGGCCTATAACGCTGATCTGAATCGTGGATTCGCGGATGTGGCACAGGCCCTGATCGACGCCGGGGCGAACGTCGAGGCACCCATCGGCTATGGTATTCGCCCCCTGATGCTTGCGGCAGGTTATGGCGAGACGGCAGTGGTCGAGACACTGCTGAGTGCCGGTGCCGATGTAACTGCTCGCAACGAAGGTGGTCTTACCGCGCTGATGATGGTGAAGCAAAAGCACTACGTGGATGTGATCAACCTGTTGCACGAAGCGGAGCGTGACGCAGGGGTCGGGGAGGGCAGCTGTACCAGCAAGAACGAACCCGGCTCCAAGGTGGTGACTTTCCTGAAGCCCGTCGGCAAGTCCTGATCATATAGTCTGCAACGGGACACTTTGCTATAGACCACTGAAAGAAGAATATGCCTTATTTCGTATACAAGATATTTGAAAAGCCTTTCCGCCGTTTGGAAAAACTGGAACAGCACGAGACGTTTCGTGAAGCATCGAACCGGGCAAAACAACTGCGCGGCGAACTTGTGCTTGGTGAACAGGGCAGGGATGCGTCATATATCATCAAGGTGATCTTTGCCGAAACGGAATTGCATGCAGAAGATCTGCTCAATCAGGTGCGCGCCGCAGTTCCAAATCCGCAGGATGATTAAGCTTGCGCAATGGATGAGACAGCCTATCGGCAGGCGCTAACAGCTTCGATCACGCGTCATTGCCCGTTTGAGAAATCCGTTTTGACCCATTGCGCGGCTTGCTCCAAAGCAGAGAAGCATAATATTGCCGAGCGTGAGGTCGTTGCCTGCAGTAGTGTTGAAGCGCATCAGCGTTGTATCGAGTTGCGTGACTTGTTGCGCCACAACTTCACTTTCGCTCTGGGTAAATCGCATATCGATGGCCCGCTGCCGCATGCACAGGAGATGCGTATGCAATGCGGCGGCTTGAGAGGATTGCAATTTGCGCTGGGAGGAAATGATCAGGTGATCGATGTGGCCGAGCTTCTGATAGCGGCGCAGCAACGGTATGGTGAGTTGGCGGATTTGCCTTATTCGCTGATAGTCCAACGAGCAAACAGTCATTACAAAGTCAGATAGGTTTTCATAACGGGCAGCATATTCACTGCTCACAACAGGAGCAACATCGACGTCATGTCAGAGCAACCCACCGAAATAAAACTGCACCAGCAATCCCGCTTGCTCGAAATCACTTTCGACGACGGCATTGCTTATCAACTGCCCTATGAGTTCCTGCGGGTATATTCACCTTCGGCCGATGTCAGCGGTCATGGCCCTGGACAGGAGGTATTGCAGGCAGGCAAGAAAGATGTGGGAGTAAGCGCAATAGTCCCGGTCGGCAGTTATGCCGTGCAAATCGATTTTGATGACGGGCATGACACCGGGCTTTATACCTGGGAATATCTTTACAAATTGGGCAAGAACCAGGCTGTGCTGTGGCAGGATTACCTGGATCGGCTGGCTGCCGCCGGAGCGAGCCGCGAATCGCATCGTTGATGAAAAAATACCCGATAAAAATAGTCGACATAGTTTAAAATCCGAACCTAAGCCTTTTATCTGATCCAGGAGTGAGTGATGAGTTTTAATGAAACAGATGTGCAAACCG
>JBDTPM010000245.1:0-6031 GCA_039932695.1 Gallionella sp.
CACCTTCTGTGACAGCAAGCTTCTCGGCGAGCTTGGCTTCATAGGGTGCGCGCACATTCTTGATCAGAGTTGCCATTTCCGCATCCGGTTCGATCAGATTGGCGAATACCGGCAACAACTTGTAGTTGTAGTCTGCGACCTTGCCGCCCTTGACATCGAAATCCAGCACGCCGAGAAACTTGCCGTTAGAACCGGCATTGGTCACCAGAGTTTGTCCGCCTGGATTCTTGACGATGATGGGAGCAGGTATGCCATCATGGGTATGTCCACCCAGGATGGCGTCGATACCGCTGACTCTCCCTGCCATCTTCAGGTCCACGTCCATTCCGTTGTGGGACAGCAGCACGACCACTTGAGCACCCTTGGCACGTGCTTCGTTGACGACCAGTTGCATGTTGTCATCCTGGATGCCGAAACTCCAGTCAGGGATCATGTATCTGGGATTGGCAATCGGCGTATAGGGGAATGCCTGGCCGATGATCGCGACCGGTATATCGTTGATGTGCTTGATCACGTAGGATTCGAAAACCGGGTCACCGAAATCGTTGGTCTTGATGTTCTGTGCAATGAAATCCACTTTGCCCTTGAAGTCGTTGTCAACGATCTGCTTGACCCGCTCTGCACCCAGGGTGAATTCCCAGTGACCCGTCATCACATCGACGCCCAGCAGCTTGCCAGCGTCCACCATGTCCTGCCCCTTGGTCCACAGTGCAGTAGCGGAGCCCTGCCAGGTGTCGCCGCCGTCGAGCAACAATGCGCCGGGGCGGCTGGCGCGGATTTTCTTGATCAGCGTGGATAAATGCGCGAAACCACCGACTTTGCCGTAGGTGCGCGCGGCATTTTCAAAATCGAGGTAGGTGAAGGCATGGGCTTCGCGCGTTCCCGGCCGGATGCCGAAAGCCTTGAGCAGTTTTTCGCCGACCAGATGCGGCGCCCTGTTTAGGCTTTGCCCTAAGCCTATGTTGACATTGGGCTCCCGAAAATAGATCGGCAGCAACTGGGCATGACAATCAGTGAAGTGCAGCAGGGAGACATTGCCGAAGGAAGGCAGATCGTAGAAGCCGCCGGCACTGTCTGCAGACAGCGCAGCGCGGCTGTTCAATGCAAAGCCCGATGCTGCCGCCACAGCCAACATCTGCATAAATTCGCGACGGTTCATGGACATGAGGACGCTCCTGAAAGGGATTGCCGGCTATGCTGAAACAGATATGAACGAATCGACCCGGACGAAATGCCCGGGTTGACCCGTTACATTGGCGCTACTTGCGGAACACCGGGGTCTGCATGGGCAGACCGTTGCTCATGTAGGTCAGATAATATTCCAGGTTGTTGTATTCCTCGCTGTTCGCCTTCTTAGGTTCGGCACGTACGTTCTTTTCGCACTGCTTGAATCGCCCTTGCAGCGTAACAATGTCTGTGCCGCCGCGAAACTCCGGCCAATGGGAAGCCTGGCCGACCATCATGGAGAGTTGGTCGCTGCGGATGAATTTTCCGGCGCTCTGAACATGGCAACTCCTGCATGAAAAGTTGAGTTGACCGTTCCTTGTAGTATAATACGCTTTGCCCTTCTCATAGGCAGCCAGTGCACCCGGCCCCTCGATCTTGACATTGACATTCATTCCGTCCGACAGGCTTTTGGCATAAGCGGTAAGCAAGCCCATATCCATTTCGGCGTATTTGAGTTCTGTTTCGCCATTCGCTTTCAGGCAGGCATTGATGGCGTTTTCGAAAGTCACTACACGGTTGGCGGCATTATCGAAATAGGGGTAGTTGCCGGCCACGTTCTTGCCGCCATTCGGGAAACAAGAGGAAAATTGCTTGCCGTTCTTGAACGGTGTTTCCCACATTTTCTTGCCTTTGTCCAGATCGATCGAATAGGACGGAAACGACATAAAGTCATCGTACTGACTCTTGGCATCGGGATTCATGCCCAGTGCACCGTATTTGTAATCTTCGAACTTGATGTCGGGAAAAGTCTGCTTGTACTGTTCGATCAAAGCGCTGCGGTCCTTTGCAGGATCTGTATGAGCACAGCCGAGCAACAGTCCCGCCATTATCAATGTGAGTATCCGTTTCATGTCGTACTTTCCTCTAGGTTGGAAGAATCAAATGTTCTCGAAGCCCTTGGCCTGAAATCAGGCTATGACTACTTCGCCATCGTATTTGGTGCCGAGATTGTCGACAGCATTGATGCCGACTTTGTCACCGGCCTTGGCACCCTTGATCCTGAAGCCGACAAAAGGGTTTTTTGCTATCCCTACGCCCCACTGGGATTCCAGTACGGTCTTGCCATTCAAGGTGGCGACGACCTGGTTGATAAAGAAGGCTGGTATCAATTTGTCGTTTTTGTCTTTCATCGTCCCGGTGTCCATCGGATGCTGGATCAGCACTTTCACGTCGACAACGTTGCCTTCCAGCGTTGCACGCATTTTCATCGCTTCAGCCATGTTCGTATCCTCTTCAAAAATGTAAATTTATCAAATAAGGTGAATTCCTGACCCGGTAAGAAAGGATCAGCCGCCGCAACCGCCGATCGTGACCTTGACTTCGCGGCCGCTGGTGTAATTCTTGCCGCCCGCCTTCACGGCTACCCGCACGACGGAAGTCTTGGCCATCTTGATGCGCGTGGAGATGTATGGCTCGATACCGTTGGAAAATTCGAAATCGGCTATCAACGGAGAAGGGTTTTTTTCCACGAAAATGGCCATGGAGGTAGTTCCGGGGATATTGCTGGTGGCTGTCACTGGCACCACAGCACCGTTTTCCGCGATGTCCGGCGCCTTGATCACGATGTCGCTGCTCTCGGTGGCTCCGCCGTAACCTGCATTTTTCATGGCTTCGGCCGTGTCTTTTGCAGTGAAGGCGAGGCTGTTCCAAGCTGCAGCAAATGCTGCGCCGGGTTTGAGCAAGCCTGTCGCAATCGCGATCGCGACCGTTCCGACGGCACCAGCGTTTTTCAGAAACGCTCTACGCAATTGATTCATATCATACCTTTCAATTTAAATTCAACTTAAAGACTTTGTATGTAATCGGTAACCAGATCAACTTCCTGCTCCGTCAATATTTTGTTCCTGCCGAAAGGCGGCATCACGGAATCGGGGTAGACAGCAGTTTCGTCCCAAATCCTGGCGCGCAATTTGGCACGATCAGGATAACGTGCCTTCATGTTCACGAGAGGAGGGCCGATATTGCCCGGTGACTCAGCCTTGGGTTCGCCGGGCATCGCATGGCATGCAAGACAATTACCCTTCGTTCTATCGAATGACAGACTCCGGCCATCCGCCTGTCCCTCCGCAAAACCCAAGTTTGCCAGGCCCAGAGAGGCCAAGAGGGAAAACAAAATAGTCGATTTAATGCGCATTAAAATCTCCTCCTCGTCGTTATATATTTAACCTTGTTAAAACTTACAGCATTCATGCCAGCATGACAAGCAGATTCCACATATTTAAACCGGGCCCCAATAATCCTCATACCCTGACATAGTCCCAGCCCTGATGCAGGCGCTTGTTTATCTCTTCCACTGCAGAAGCTGCCACTCCGGTATGCGGTAACAACTTCACAATGATGCCCTTTTTCTGCAACTTGCTTATCGTCTGACTACAAGCAAGAAATTCCAGATTCGGGTATTTATCTTTCATCAAACCAATGCGCACACCAAAAGGCGACACATCTGATCTCAGCAAATCCATCCCGCCGGCATTGGCGATGATTTCAACATTGACCTGTCGATTCGCGCGTCTGTAGGATTCAAGTAAATTCTCAGTCTCATCCAGTGCAGTCTTGAGCCTGACCGGGTTGGAATTGCTGACATGGACAATGATGTTGCCTGACTCTTCTGCGATGTCGCTGTTTTGTGCTGCCTGGAACAGGCGCATCAGTTTGGGATCGCTGTTTGACCGCGAACTTTCAGACGTTAGCCAGCCTGCTCCCCACCCAAGTAACAACAGAAGCATGCAAGCCGCCAGGCTGGGCATGTTTAGCATATACACAGGCCACCAGCGGGCCGGCTTTTTTAGGGGAGAGATCTTGTGGGCAGGCAACTGGTGGTAAGCATGTTGCACCATTTCCTTCATGCCGCGCAGTTCACATACCCGCACTTTAAGTAGTTCGTCACGACCTATTGCGTTAAATATTTCACTTGCCTCGTCCGACTCAAGTTCATTATCGACAAAGGAATTCAGCAACTCATCAGAAATGTTTTGATTAGTCATCAAATGATCCTCCTCAATTGACTGATTTGCGCCGACTGTTGCGGAGCAAGTTCCTTCAAAAGAATCTTCAAGGCCTGCCGAGCCCGGCATAAACGGCTCATGACTGTCCCTATCGGAATGGCCAGAATTGCTGCAACTTCAATATAGGGAAGCTCCTCCAAGTCCACCAGTGTAAGAACCTGGCGTTGTCTGACCGGAAGTTTGGCAACTGCGTCCCATACGCGTAGAACGAGTTGCGACTGTGCATGTTCATCTTCTGGCGTGGTTTCATTGATGCAACGGTAATCTTCAAGTTCGTCAATGTCTTCCGTCTCCCTGTGTTGGCGAAAATGGTCGCGCCAACAGTTGGCCAAGATACTGAATAGCCAACCATTCAAGAGCGCGGGATCACGCAACTGGCCGGCGTTCTTTAGTGCTTTGATCAGTGTCTCCTGCACCAAGTCATCAGCAAGCGCGGCATTGTGACTCCAGGAAAAGGCTACACGGTATAACTTTGGCCGAATTTTCTCCAATTGTTCCTGGAAGGCGTCTGAACCATTAATGCAGAATAAGGAAAGGATTCTCATCGTTACGCTAAGCCTAATAGATCTAACTTGTGGTTAATCGTCTATGAAGACGGTACAGCCGGCGAAAATATTCCATTTATTTTTCGGAATGCCCGGAAATATTGTTCAGGGAATAAAAGCCATTCTCCTGGCGTCATCCTTTAGCAACATACTTGAACAACCTCAATTCGGCAATCCAAGGAAAAGCATACATCATGTGTGTCGTAAAGAGGCAGTAACCATCCTGTACATATTCATCACCACCTTCTGGAGACAAGCGATGCTAATTAATTTTCGATCTATCCTCTTTGTCATTACATCATTTTTCATCATGACGGTCGCCGTGCCCGCTCTGGCGGCTGACGATACCTTTGCCGATTACAAGTATGTCCTTCACATCAGTGACATGGATCCATCCAAACAGGACCTCATCCTGAACAATGCCTCAAATCTGTTGGCGGCCTACCCACCGGGTGCAGTGGAAGTGGAGATCGTTGCCTATGGCCCCGGCTTGCGCCTGTTGTTTGATCAAAACGCCAATGTAAAGCGCATCGATTCGCTTTTCCAGAGCGGCGTGAAATTCTCTGCATGCGGCGTTACGCTCAAGGGCATGACGAGTCAACTTGGCTATGAACCAAAGCTCAATCCGGATGCCACGGTGGTGCCTGGAGGCATCGTGCGTATCGGCGAACTGGTCAAGCAGGGGTATATCTACGTCAAACCCTGACCCATGCTGAGCTTGACCACTCGTTCATTTTTCAGGGTCTGATTTACGCAACCATCATTTATAGAGGAGTAACAAAATGGGAGATAAAAAACTATTCAAGCGCACACTGATCGGTGCTGCTTTCGCACTGGGTTTCGTGGCGGCGGGCGCGGCCAGTGCAACTGACTGGCTGATGGCGCAAGGCACCGAGCCAACTGCCGCCTCAGCACCCGTCAAAGTCTGGGGCTTCATTCAGACGTACTACCAAAAGGATTACAGTTCTGCCAACGCCACAGGCGGGTATGTCCCCTCCAAACTGCTCGGCCCCAACCTGAATGCCCAATCCGCCATCAATGTCAGCCATGCCCAGGTCGGTGTACGTGGCACAGGTTTTCCGATAGACGACCACGTCAATTATATGCTGTTGCTGGAGGCGGGC
The DNA here is from genome assembly GCA_039932695.1 of Gallionella sp. Classification (GTDB taxonomy): domain Bacteria; phylum Pseudomonadota; class Gammaproteobacteria; order Burkholderiales; family Gallionellaceae; genus Gallionella. Next base: position 5,902 of record JBDTPM010000245.1, read on the forward strand.
AATGCGGCCACCAACGTTGGCAGCCTTGGATCTAACGGTGTCGTGGTGACCGACGCCAGTGTCACCCTGAACTACATCAAGGGCGCACGCGTCCGTACCGGCCTGTTCAAGTATCCCGGTTCCGAGGAGG
>JBDTPM010000246.1:0-1692 GCA_039932695.1 Gallionella sp.
AGATTGGCGATGCCCTCCTCGGTGAGGATGTGCGTGACATCGTCGCCGTAGATCATCACCGGCGGCAGCGGCATGTTTGCCGATTCGGCGAGTTTCCATGCATCGAGTTTTTCGACGAAAGCAGGTTGCATGTGTTCGCGGAAAGTCTCGACCATCTGCACCACCAGCTTGCGGCCGCGCGGGATACCGGGGCCCGAGATATTAGAACGACTGCTGCGCGCCTGCTCGCCGGCGCGCAACCAGCCCGGGCTGGCGTGACGCCGGCCTGCGGCATCCGCGCCCATGTTCGGCGCACCGCCGAAGCCCGAGATGCGATCCAGTGTCGCGGTTGAGCTATTGCCGGCGAGATCGATCTGCAATGTCGAGCCGATGAACAGGTCGCAGGCATAGTGTCCCGCCGCTTGTGAGAATGCGCGATTAGAACGCATCGAGCCATCCGGCCCGGTAAAGAACACATCGGGGCGCGCGGCGATGTAATTCTCCATGCCGAGTTCGGAACCAAACGAGTGGATCGACTTCACAAAACCGGCTTCGATCGCGGGGATCATCGTAGGATGGGGATTGAGCGCCCAGTGGCTGCAAATCTTGCCCTTCAGCCCGAGGCTCGCCGCGTAAGTGGGCAGCAGCAATTCGATCGCGGCGGTGTCGAAACCGATGCCGTGGTTAAGGCGCTGCACGCCATACTCGGCGTAGATGCCCTTGATCGCCATCATCGCCATCAGCACCTGTATTTCGGAAATCTGCGCCGGGTCGCGGGTGAACAGCGGCTCAATGAAATGCGGACGCGGGCTGGGGATCACGAAGTCCACCCAGTCGCCGGGAATATCCACGCGCGGCACCTTGTCCACCAGCTCGTTCACCTGCGCGATCACGATGCCGCATTTGAACGCGGTAGCTTCGATGATCGCGGGCGTATCTTCGGTGTTGGGGCCGGTGTACAGATTGCCCTGCGCATCGGCAGATTGCGCGGCCACCAGCGCGACATGCGGCGTGAGATCGACGAAATAGCGGCTGAACAATTCCAGATAAGTGTGGATCGCGCCGATGCGTATCTGATTTTTTCCCACCATGCGCGCCAGCCGCGCGGCCTGCGGGCCGGAGAACGAAAAGTCCAGTTGCTCAGCAATGCCGAGCTCATACAGATCGAGATGCTCGGGCAGCGCCAGCACCGATTGCAACATGTGCAACCGATTGACCCGCGCGGGATCGACGCGAGTCAGCGCCTGTGCCAGAAAATCGGCCTGCTTCTGGTTGTTGCCCTCCAGGCACACGCGGTCACCCGGCTCAAGCACAGCTTCGAGCAAGGTGACCGCCATATCCGCAGGCACCACCTTGGCTCGCAGCGACGCACCCAGCGCCGATGCAGCACGCACCAACTTCCTGTTGCGTCGCTGACGTTCGCTATCCCAGATTTTTTCGGGTGGGTTCGGCATGGTTATTTAAGGTGGCTTAATTTTTTACTACTACAAAAAATCGACTCCGGCACTTTTGGATTTTCTAACATCCGGTGCAATGTGCGTTGCTTAGAGCGTAGTTGTTTCCGCTTTAGCGGCTATACAACCACGGCCTACCCCTTGCGGGTATTGCACCCTACCGGGCTGCGGAAAATACAATCATGGATATTTCGGAGTGTCTGGTGCATTGAGGTTGATCCCCTCATTTGCTGCAATCTCGATGATCTGTTGTTCCAGT
>JBDTPM010000247.1:0-3310 GCA_039932695.1 Gallionella sp.
TGCATTGGCGTGAACATCTTGCCGCGCTGGATCACCTGCGCCAGGGCATCCATTTGCGCGGATATGCGCAGAAGAATCCCAAGCAGGAATACAAGCGCGAGGCATTCGAGCTGTTCGCGATGATGCTGGACGCGATCAAGCGCGAAGTCACGCAGGTATTGATGACCGTGCAAGTGCATAGCGAACAGGATGTCGAGTTGGCAGAGGCTCCCCCGGCACCTGAAAATGTGCAGTATCATCACTCCGACTACGATGAGGCCTTGGCCCAGGCAGCAGACCACCAGTCAACCGATGAAGAACATAAACCGTTTGTGCGTGATGGGCAGAAGGTTGGGCGCAATGACCCGTGCCCGTGCGGATCGGGCAAGAAATACAAGCAGTGCCACGGCAGGTTGAGCTAATTGATAAGGGAGAAGGTGATGACTTTGATCATTGATACGCTGCGATCCTCGACGATTACCGAAGAATTGAGCGAAGCCGAATTGGAGATTCTTGCCAGCCTGTTCGAGATCCAGGACTACAAAGCGGGCACCGCGATCGTCAAGCAGGGGGACGAACTTCCCGACAATCTGTATATCCTTGCGCATGGTGATATCGAGGTGAAGTTCAAGAGCGGGAAAGAGGAATCCACTATCCATATCCTCAAGCCCGGTGATCTGGCGGGAATCATCAATTTCGTCGGCGGAGTCCAGACCAGCGCGACACTTTACGCGGTCGGCGACACCCGTGTGTTGCGACTGGAGCGGGCCAGGTTCGAGACGCTGATCAATTCCCATCCGATGATGGTCTACAAAGTGATGCGCGGCGTGGTGCGCAACGTGCATGGCATCGTGCGCAGGGTAAATAGCGAGACTGCGGAACTGAGCAACTATATCTATCGTGCGCGCGGCCGTTACTAGTAGTTGAGTATCAGTCCACGCGCAACGCAATCCAACAAACTGCCAAGTATAAAGTTCTTATGCCGGTTAACCTGACATCGCCCGTTGCGGCGCAACTGTTGCCCGTTGCGGGCGTTTCGTTGGGTATCGCCGAAGCGGGCATCAAGCGCGCCGATCGCAAAGACCTGCTGGTGATGCAATTGTGTGAAGGGGCACGCGTGGCGGGCGTGTTCACCAAAAACCGTTTCTGTGCCGCGCCTGTGATCGTCGCGCGCGAGCATCTGTCACTGGGCGATGGCATACGCGCGCTGCTGGTCAATACCGGCAACGCCAATGCCGGAACCGGCGAGCAGGGCATGCAGGATGCGCGCACCACCTGTGCCGCATTGGCCGGACTGCTGAACTTCAAGGCAGCGCAGATATTGCCGTTCTCCACCGGCGTGATCATGGAACCGTTGCCGGTGGCGAAGATCGCTGCGGGTCTGCCTGCCGCCGTAGCGAACATGCGCGAGGATAACTGGTTGGCTGCTGCCACCGCGATCATGACCACCGACATCGTCGCCAAGGCGATCTCCAGACAGGTGTCGATCGAGGGTGTGACCATCACCATCACAGGCATCGCCAAAGGTTCCGGCATGATCCACCCGAACATGGCGACCATGCTGGGTTACATCGCCACCGATGCTGCGATAGCGCAGCCGATATTACAGATGATGGTTAGCTCGGCTTGCGACCGCTCGTTCAATTGCATCACCGTGGATGGCGACACCTCCACCAATGACGCCCTGATATTGATCGCTACCGGTAAGGCAGCATTGCCTGAAGTGAAATCCGCCGGCAGCAAAGTGTGCAAGGCATTGCAGGCAGCCATCACCGAAGTCGCCACCCATCTGGCGCAATCCATCGTGCGCGACGGAGAAGGCGCGACCAAGTTCATCACGGTGCGTGTCGAGGGCGGAAAGAGTGAGTCTGAATGCAAGCAGATCGGTTATGCCATTGCACATTCGCCGCTGGTCAAGACCGCATTCTTCGCTTCCGATCCCAACCTCGGCCGCATCCTCGCCGCGATAGGCTATTCGGGTATAGACGATCTGGATGTCGCTGCACTCAAGCTGTATCTGGATGATGTGCTGGTCGCCGAAAACGGCGGTCGCGCCGCCAGCTACCGCGAGGAAGACGGTCAGCGCGTGATGCAGCAAAACGACATCACGATACGTGTGGTACTGGATCGCGGTGCGGCGAATGCCACGCTGTGGACTTGCGATTTTTCTTACGACTACGTGAAGATCAACGCGAGCTATCGAAGCTAATTTTATATTTTCGGAGAATCCAGATGGAATACAGTTTAAAAAGATCATTTTCAACATTGATTCTGGTGTTGGTTTCCCTTGCCGCAGCCGGATGTGGAGACCGGTCACAGAAGGATGCTGCCAGTTATCAGGAGGGGGTGGATGCTTATTCCCAAGGAAACTTTTCCGTCGCGCTGGAAAAACTCAAGACGCCCGCAGAACATGGCAATCCGAAAGCGCAGTTCTATCTTGGTTTGATGTACCGACAGGGTAATGGCGTTGCACAAAATGACAAAGAGGCAGCTATCTGGTGGAGTAAGGCTGCCGAACAGGGAAATATGGAAGCACAGGAAAATCTGGGTCTGATCTATGCAAAGGGATTGGGGGTTGAACGAGATTGGGTGCAGGCGGACAAGTGGTTCAGCATAGCGGCGGCATCCGGCAAGGAAACTGCTGTCAATAACAAGAAAACAGTTGAACTCCATATGCAGCCAGAAGGTATCGCTCAGGCAAATGCATTGGCGAAGGATTGGCTGGAGAAGCACAAGAAATAACTGGACACTCTGAAACGGCGATCAGCTCACATTCGACAATAATGTTGACAGTATATGGATAAACTCGACCGCTTTCTGGATCGCGCCGAACGGCTGATGGAAAAGCTGGAGCGTACACTGCCCAAGCTCGCAACCGGTGGTGCGCCGGACTGGAATGCCGCGCATGCTTTCCGCTGGGAGCAGGGCAGGCTGATTCCTGTGCCTCACCCGCACCGTATCCGACTTGCCGATCTGCTCGGCATCGAAGAACAGAAAAATCTGATCGCGCAGAACACCCGCCAGTTCGTGCAAGGCCGTCCGGCCAACAACGTACTGCTCACCGGCTCGCGCGGCACCGGCAAATCCTCGCTGGTCAAGGCGCTGCTCAATGAATACGCGCAGGAGGGACTGCGCCTGATCGAAGTCGGCAAGCTTGCGCTGGCCGATCTGCCACACATCATCGCGCTGGTCGCGGGCAGGCCGGAGCGTTTCATCCTGTATTGCGACGACCTTTCATTCAACGCCGACGAGCCCGGCTACCAGGCCCTCAAGGCCGCGCTCGACGGATCGCTGGTGGCGTTCTCCGACAACCTGCTGATCTACGCCACCT
>JBDTPM010000248.1:0-1541 GCA_039932695.1 Gallionella sp.
TATCGCGCATCCATGGCGATGTGTCTTCGGAGATCTGCGGCGATATGTGGCCGGAGATCGAGCATCATGAAAATCCGATGACTTATATCACCAACGGTGTGCATGCCCCGACATTCCTCGCGTCCGAGTGGATCGAAGTACTGGAACGTCATCTCGGACTGGAATGGCGAGCGCGCATGAATGACGTGGAATTCTGGAATGGCGTGGATCGCATCCCTGACCACCTGTTCTGGAGCGTGCGCCAGACCCTGAAGGCGCAGATGTTGAGCACAGTTCGTGAACGTATCACCGCACAACATTTCCGCAATCATGGTTCCGAGGCACACCTGGACCGTATGCTCAAGTTCGTCAATCCGGAAAACCCGAACATCCTGACCATCGGATTTGCACGCCGCTTTGCAACTTACAAGCGTGCCACCATGTTGTTCGGCGATCTCGATTGGCTGCGCGAGATCCTGCACAACACAGAACGTCCGGCGGTCTTCATCTTTGCCGGAAAGGCGCATCCGGCGGACATCCCCGGACAAGACCTGATCCGCCGCATCACCCAGATCGCCAAGATGCCGGAGTTCATCGGCAAGGTCCTGATGGTGGAGGGTTATGATCTGGGCTTGTCGCGCATGCTGGTTTCGGGTGTGGACGTCTGGTTGAACAACCCTTTATATCCGCTTGAAGCCAGCGGCACATCGGGGATGAAGGCAGGCATCAATGGCTCGATCAACCTGTCGATACTGGACGGCTGGTGGGGCGAGAGTTATGACGGCGAGAACGGCTGGGCGATCAAGCCGGTATCCGAGCTGCTGAGCGAGGAGGTACGCACCCGCGAAGAGACCCGTACGCTCTACGAGTTACTGCAAGACCATGTCGTGCCTCTGTATTATGATCACGGCAAGATGGGGTTTTCGCCGAACTGGGTGAAGATGGCGAAGCGCTCGATGGCTACGATCATGCCGCGCTTCAATTCCAAACGCATGGTGGGAGAATATTTGGCCAAGTGTTACTTGCCGGCCAGCCAGCAACATCGCTTGTACAAACAGAGCCAGTACCAGAATTCACGCATCATCGCCGACTGGAAAGCACGCATCCGGCATGCCTGGCCAGGCGTCGAGCTGCGCCGCATGGATACCGCACAACAGTTGATCAACTTCGGTGAAAGTCTGCGCTTCGAAGTCGCGGTCAAGCTGAATGGCCTCAAGCCCGGCGACGTGAATGTCGAGATCATGCTGGGTTTGCAAAGTAAACGGGAGGCATCACAGAGCATGCTACGCTACCCTTTTGTTTCCACCGGTACGATGACCGATATGGGTGAGAACATATTTGCCGCCGATGTGAAACCGGAACATTGCGGCAAGCTGGTATATCACATCCGCGCCTACCCCTGCCACGAGATGCTGACCCATCCTTTCGAGCTGGGCATGATGCGCTGGTTGTAAGTCTAATTCTATTTCAGAGGTCAATTAATAAAGGGCGCGAGTGTCAATTTCACATCCGCTTTAGCGGATAGTGAATTGCCTGCCTTTGGTATAAATCACGCCCCTACA
>JBDTPM010000249.1:0-6564 GCA_039932695.1 Gallionella sp.
CCCATGAATACCAATCCCGAATATGCCGATGCGTTTTGTGGCACGACATCTCCCGAATCGATGGCGATCAGTTGCCAGGGAATGTTTCGTTCATCGAGGAATTTGGAAAAGTAGCCGGGGCCTTCGGTGGCGGTATGGCGGAAGATGGCGATGGGATTCATAAACCGTGAAATGTGAAACGTGAAATGTGAAACGCTACCCTCCCGGCAGGGAGGGTGGCGCGTAGCGCCGGGTGGGCATCACGTTTCACTTTTCACCTTTCACCCAAGTGTCTTGTCCCGCTCGATCAGCGCATACGCCGAGTGATTATGTATGGATTCGAAATTCTCCGACTCCACGATGTAGGCATCGATACGCTTGTCCGCATCCAATACCGCCGCGACGTCGCGCACCATGTCTTCGACGAACTTCGGGTTGTCATAGGCGCGCTCGGTGACGAATTTTTCGTCGGGACGTTTCAGCAAGCCGTACAGTTCGCACGAGGCCTGTTCTTCGGCGATGCGGATCACGTCTTCGACCCAGACGAACTCGTTGGTGCGCAAGGTGAGCGTGACATGCGAGCGCTGGTTATGCGCGCCGCGCTCGGAGATCTTTTTCGAGCAGGGGCACAGACTGGTAACCGGCACCAGCACTTTCATCGTGACGCGCGGCTTGCCGTTGAAAGTCTCGCCGATCAGTGTCACGTCGTAATCCAGCAGGCTTTGCACACCGGACATCGGCGCGGTCTTGTTCACGAAATACGGGAAACTCATTTCGAGGTAACCTGACTGCGCTTCCAGCCGGGTCACCATTTCGCGCAGGATGTTCTCGAACGATTCGACGGAGATCTCTCGCTCGTGCTGGTTGAGTATCTCGACGAAGCGCGACATGTGCGTGCCCTTGAAGTTGTGAGGCAGATGCACGTACATATTGAACGTGGCGATAGTGTGCTGCACGCCGACGCTCTTGTCCTTGACCTTGACCGGATGGCGTATCCCTTTTATGCCGACGCGATCGATCGCCAGGTGGCGGGTATCCACAGAACTTTGCACGTCGGCTATGGGTATGTGCTTGGGAGAATTCATGGCGAGTGTCCTGTCGAGTTGAGGATGGGCAATATTATAGCCAATCCCGACAAAATTAGTTGGTCAATTTCTTTTGTTCTTTTGGCACAAATTCCAAACCCCCTCTATGCCCCCTCGCGAACTCTCCCCCTTTTCATAACCAGCGACTTGGCTATCGTCGTTTGATAGCCCAGTCGAATCCGTCAGGGGGAGAGCCGAACCCGCTCCTCCCCTGACAAGGGGAGGCTGGGAGGGGTTTGAGACACATTCTGCCTATTGGATAGCCTGGATTGAATGCTCGCGACCATGCCCTTTGCATCCAGGCCGCAATCCGCCAATAACTGCACATGCTCGCCCTGCTCGATGAAGTTATCCGGTAAACCGAGTTGCAGCAGAGCGATGGCGATCCCTTGCTGTTGCAGACATTCCGCCACCGCACTGCCCGCGCCGCCCTGCACGGTGTTTTCTTCCACCGTCACCAGCAGCTCATGATCGCGCGCCATGCGCTGCACCAATTCGGCATCCAGCGGCTTGACGAAGCGCATGTTCACCACCGTCGCATCAAGGCGTTCCGCAGCCTCCAGAGCGGGTGCCAGCATGGAGCCGAACGCCAGGATCGCGATGCGTTTCCCGGTGCGCCGCAATTCGCCCTTGCCTATCGGCAGAGCGCGCATCTCGGGGTCGAGGGCAGTGCCGGGTCCGGTGCCGCGCGGATAGCGCACCGCAGCCGGTGTATCCATCTGGTATGCGGTATACAGCATCTGACGGCACTCGTTCTCATCGGCCGGCGCCATCACCGTCATGTTCGGGATGCAACGCAGATAGGAAAGATCGAAGCTGCCTGCATGCGTAGCACCATCCGCCCCGACCAGCCCGCCGCGGTCGATCGCCAGCAGCACCGGCAGATTCTGTATCGCGATGTCGTGGATCAACTGGTCATAGGCGCGCTGCAAAAAGGTCGAGTAGATCGCGACCACCGGCTTGTAGCCGTCGCACGCAAGACCGGCCGCGAAGGTCAGCGCATGCTGCTCCGCGATACCGACATCGAAGTAACGTGTCGGAAAACGTTCGGCGAATTCAGCCAGACCCGAGCCCTCGCACATCGCCGGCGTGATGCCCACCAGCCGCTCGTCCTGACCGGCCATATCACACAACCACTGTCCGAACACCTGGGTGTAGCTAAGCTTGGGCGCCTGCCCCCCGGTATTGGCCGGTGTCGGTTTGGGGATGATGCCGCTGGTCCGGTCGAATTTGCTTACGCCGTGGTACAGCAGACAATCCTCTTCGGCCTGCGGGTAGCCTTTGCCTTTTTGCGTGACAATATGCAGGAACTGCGGGCCGGTCAGTTTACGGATGTTGCCCAGGGTATCCAGCAAAACATCCGTGTCGTGCCCGTCGATGGGTCCGATGTAGTTGAAACCGAATTCCTCGAACATGGTGCCGGGGATCACCATACCCTTGACATGCTCCTCGGCGCGCTTGGCGAACTCCAGCACCGGCGGCATGCCCTTGAGCACCTTCTCGCTGCCGCGCCGCATCGCGGCATAAAAGCGCCCGGATATCAGCTTGGCCAGATAATTGTTCAATGCGCCGACCGGGCGAGAGATGGACATGTCGTTGTCGTTGAGGATGACCAGCAGGTTGGCATCCATCGCGCCGGCGTTATTGAGCGCCTCGAAGGCCATGCCACCGGTCATCGCGCCATCACCGATGATCGCCACCACACGCCGCTCCGATCCTTGCAGCTGTGCCGCCACCGCCATGCCCAGCGCGGCGCTGATCGAGGTGCTGGAATGCCCGGTGCCAAAAGTATCGTAGGGACTTTCATCGCGCTTCGGGAAACCGGCGATGCCGCCCGCCATGCGCAGCCTGCTCATCGCCTCACGACGCCCGGTCAGGATCTTGTGCACATAGGTCTGGTGTCCCACATCCCACACCAGACGATCCTCCGGTGTGTTGAAGACGTAATGCAAAGCGATGGTCAACTCCACGGTGCCAAGATTGGAAGACAGATGTCCGCCGGTCTTGCTGACCGACTCGACCAGGAACTCGCGCAGCTCCCTGGCCAACTGGGGCAATTGCGCGCGTTCGATTTTACGCAGATCGTCGGGGGTATCGATGGTATCGAGCAATGAATACATCAGAACTTTCGTAGAACTATAAAGTCAGCCAACTCGCTCAAGCGCTGTGCCGCATCACCGAACTCCGCCAGTGATTCCAATGCATCTCGATGCAGTTGCTGCACCATGCTGCGCGCACCCTGTATACCCAGCAGGCTGACATAGGTCGGCTTGTCGTTATCCGCATCCTTGCCAGCGGTCTTGCCCAACGTGGCGGTGTCAGCCTCGCAGTCCAGTACATCGTCCACCACCTGAAAAGCCAGCCCAACGAGCTTGCCGAAATGATCCAGCCTGTCGATTTGTGCGGCAGCCAGCCGCTCACCACACTGTGCCCCCAGCAGGATAGACGCGCGGATCAGTGCGCCGGTCTTGTGGATGTGCATGAATTCCAGTTCGGGAATCGTCAGCGCCTTGCCGACGCTGGCCAGGTCAATCGCCTGCCCGCCGGCCATACCGCGCGAACCTGACGCCACCGCCAGCAGCCTGATCATTTCCAGCTGGCGCGACGCATCATCGCTCAATCGATGTTCCGCCAGCAGCTGGAACGCCAGCGATTGCAGACTGTCGCCGACCAGTAACGCGGTGGCCTCGTCATATTGCACATGACACGTCGGCTTGCCGCGACGCAGCACGTCATCGTCCATGCATGGCATGTCGTCATGGACCAGGGAATAGGAGTGGATCAGTTCAACGGCGGCAGCGGCGATATTCACCCGCGCCACATCCGCGCCGGCCAGTTCACCGGCAGCGAACGCCAATAATGGACGCACACGCTTGCCACCGTTAAGTACCGCGTAACGCATCGCCTCGTGCAAGCGCTGCGGGGCGACATCGGCACGCGGCAGCAATCCGTGCAACACGTCCTCGAAGCGCGTCTGCCGGGCGGCGACCCAACCCTGAAAATCAGAGCGCATTAGCCCTGTCCTGAGCCTGTCGAAGCGGTTTGTCCTGATTCGCCACTGACAGAAAAATCTTTCAGTACACCGTCCTCAAGTACGCGCACTTGCTGCTGCGCATCTTCCAGGCGGGCGCGACAGAACGACAGCAATTCGGCGCCGCGCTTATAAGCGGCGAGAGAATCTTCCAGCGACAACTTGCCCGCCTCCATGTCGGCGACGATCTGCTCGAGCTCGGCCATTGCCGTCTCGAACCCCACAGCTTTTTGCGCCCCAGTCTTTTTTAATTGGCCGGCCATAGCAGCCCCTGTTTGAATAAGACCGGCATTTTACCCAACCCACCACGGCAGAGCCAATTATTATTGCCCTGCCCTTTGATTTCGGTGACAATCCCCTCCCCCTATGAAATCTCGTATTCACTTTTCTTGAAGAGGATGTGGGTATGTCTGAAATTGCAAAACTAGATCAACTCACCAAAGTTCCCGAACAACCCCCGCTGAGCTGGTACTTCGATCCGGGAATACTGGAGATCGAGCAGCGCCTGTTGTTCGAGCAAGGCCCGAACTACATCGGCCATGAACTGATGGTGCCCAATCCGGGCGACTACCATGTGCTGGATGGCGAGGCGCAGATGCTGGTGCGCAACCGGAATGGTGTGGAACTGCTCAGCAATATCTGCCGCCATCGCCAGGCCACCATGCTGCAGGGCCGTGGCAACGCGCAACATATCGTGTGCCCGATACATCGCTGGACGTACAAGACCGACGGCGAGTTGCTCGGCGCGCCGCACTTCCCGCAGAACCCCTGCCTGCACCTGAACAAATCGCCGCTGCAAAACTGGAACGGCCTGCTGTTTGCAGGCAAGCACGATGTCGCGAAGGATCTGGCCAGGGTCGGCGTGATGCAGGAGATCGATTTTTCCGGGTACATGCTGGATCGCATCCAGGTGGACGAATACGCTTTCAACTGGAAGACCTTCATCGAAGTGTATCTGGAGGACTACCACGTTGTGCCCTTCCATCCCGGCCTGGGTAATTTCGTGGATTGCGACGATCTGAAGTGGGAATTCGGCGAACAGTACAGCGTGCAGACCGTCGGCATCCGCAACGGACTGCGCAAAACCGGCAGCGAGGTGTATGGCAAATGGCAGGAACAAGTGCTGCACTACCACGGCGACAAGCTGCCGAAGTACGGTGCGATCTGGCTCACCTACTACCCCAACATCATGGTCGAATGGTATCCGGGCACGCTGGTCGTCAGCACGCTGGTGCCGCGCGGTCCCGAAGCCTGCACCAACATCGTCGAGTTCTATTACCTCGAGGACATCGCGCTGTTCGAACGCGAATACGTGGAAGCGGAACAACAGGCTTATAACGAAACTGCGATCGAGGACGACGTCATCTGCCTGCGCATGCATCAGGGACGCAAGTCGCTATATCAACGCGGCATCGAGGAGCACGGCCCGTACCAGTCGCCCACCGAGGACGGCATGCTGCATTTCCACGAATACCTGCGCCGCAATCTTGCGTCTCACATCTAGCAGATATTCCACGCCCCTCACCTCAATCCTCCTCCGCCTGCGGGAGAGGACGCGATCGCTCCTTCTCCCGCAAACGGGAGAAGGCTGGGATGAGGGATGCCGATCATGACGCCGAAGAACGCCGGCTCACTCTGGATGCTTGTCGCCGGCCTGCTGTTCGGCTGCATGGGCGTGTTCGTCAAACTCGGCGCACCCCACTTCACTCATATCGAACTGGTATTCTACCGCTCGTTCTTCGGCCTGCTGCTGGTGTATGTCATCATGCGCCAGCAGCGCGTCAGCCTTGTCACGCGACACTGGCGCGCCCACTTGTGGCGAGGCCTGTCCGGTTCGGTGGCGCTCGCGCTGTTCTTCTACTGCATCACCGTGTTGCCGCTCGCCACCGCCGTCACGCTCAACTACACCGCGCCGATGTTTCTCACCGTCTTCACGATGCTGGTGTACAAGGACAAGTTCCATCTGCCGCTGACCATCGCGATCGCGCTGGGCTTTTGCGGCGTGGTGCTGTTGCTGCACCCGACCCTGCAACGTGACCAGCTGATTCCCGGACTGCTCGGACTGATCTCGGGTTTCCTTGCCGGAATCGCTTATCTCAACGTCAAACAACTCGGCATCATCGGCGAACCGGCACCGCGCGTGGTGTTCTATTTCAGCCTGATCGCCTCGGCCGGCAGCGGCACGTGGATGCTGTTCGATCAGGTACACGCCATCACACTGCCAGACCTCGCCATCCTGTTAGGGCTGGGTGGCACCGCCACGCTCGCGCAGATCGCGATGACTTACGCACACCGGGTCGGCAATACACTGGTAGTCAGCAGCCTGGCCTACAGCACCATCGTGTTCGCCAGCCTGTTCGGCATCTTGCTGTGGGATGAAGTGCTGCCGCTGAGCAGCTGGCTGGGCATGGCGTTCATCATCGCCAGCGGTGTGCTAAGCTTGCGCCTGTCTCCCAAACACTCAGAAAG
>JBDTPM010000250.1:0-6075 GCA_039932695.1 Gallionella sp.
AGAGGCAGACAAGCTTGTCAGGAATCGCAAGACCGATAATGCTCATCCCTTGGTGGTGATCGGTGAGCAAAACTGGCACGCATTGCAGTCACCAGGCAAGCTGCTCGGCGTCGAGCAGCTCACCGAGTGGCTGGCAGCGCGTATTGGCATGCCGTATTTCCACATCGATCCTTTGAAGCTGAACTTCAGCGGCATCGGGAATATCGTATCGAAATCCTATGCCGAGCGACTCAAGATCATGCCGGTCATGGTCGGCGAGCATGAGGTGACCATCGCCACCGCAGAGCCGTATATCACCGACTGGGTGGCAGACCTGGAGCGCATCCTCAACTTGAAGATCAAGCTGGTGCTGGTTAACCCGGTCGACATCAATCACTACCTTCCGGAAATATACAACCTCGCCAACTTCGTGCAACTCGCGAAAAAGTCACAGGCAGGACAGCCCAGCGGTTTGCAGAATTTCGAGCAATTGCTCGAACTGGGCAAGAACAAGAATCTGGATGCCAACGAGCACCATATCGTGACGCTGGTAGACTGGTTGTTTAAATATGCCTTCGAGCAACGCGCCAGCGACATCCACCTGGAGCCTCGCCGCGAGATCGGCTTGGTCCGCTTTCGCATCGACGGCGTGCTGCATCAGGTCTATCAACTTCCCACCAACGTCACTAATGCTATCACCAGTCGCATCAAGTTGTTGGGACGCATGGACATGGTGGAAAAGCGCAGACCGCAGGATGGCCGCATCAAGACCCTCAGTGAAAATGGCGAAGAGATCGAGTTGCGTCTTTCAACCATGCCGACTGCTTTTGGCGAAAAGCTGGTGATGCGGATATTCGATCCGGAAGTCCTGCTCAAGAGTTTTTCCGACCTCGGCTTCTCGCGCGAACAGACCATACTATGGAGCGATTGGACGCACCAGCCCAATGGCATCATCCTGGTGACCGGCCCGACCGGATCGGGCAAGACCACCACGCTGTATTCCACGCTGAAACACATCGCGACGCCGGAGGTGAATGTCTGTACAGTCGAAGACCCGATCGAAATGATCGAGCCTGCATTCAACCAGATGCAGATCCAGCAGAACATCGGGCTGAATTTCGCCGATGGCATACGTACCTTGCTACGCCAGGACCCGGACATCATTATGGTGGGCGAAATACGCGATCTGGAAACCGCTGAGATGGCGATTCAGGCAGCCCTCACCGGTCATCTGGTGCTTTCAACGCTGCACACCAACGACGCAACCTCTGCTATCACACGCCTTCTGGAACTCGGCGTACCTGCCTATTTGATCAACTCGACGTTGCTGGGCGTGATGGCACAACGTCTTGTGCGTACTTTATGCTCACATTGCAAGACCAATGGTGAGATCAGCGAGGATACCTGGCGGGAGTTGGTTAGCCCGTGGAAAGCTGCCAAGCCCGCGCAGGTCCATGTTGCAAACGGCTGTCTCGAATGCCGCATGACCGGTTATCGCGGGCGTACCGGCATCTATGAGATGTTGCCACTCAGTGCCGAGCTCAAGAAGCTGGTGGTCAAGGACGCAGATCTGGCCAAGATCAAGGCGCTGGCATGGCACGAGGGCATGAAACCGCTACGCTTGAATGGAGCAGAAAAAGTGGTTGCCGGACTGACTACCGCAGAGGAAGTCATCAAGATCGCACCGCCACTGGAATAGCCATGACTTGGTGCCATCGTGGGTGAATGATTTGGTTGCCCACGAGTTTGGGTGATTGTAAGGCGCCAATGATCGACAGGTAATCGGTCGAGATTGTGACGATGACAGCATCACAGGAGAATAACGCTTTCAGGGAAGGGTTGATTTATCAATTTCCGGGGCAGTCTAACAGTCTGAAACCGAACGCCAAACTTTCGACCTACAAGTTGTTTGGTATTTCGGGCAATTTTGATACAATGCGCGAGCTTTTTGAACTTTAATCAGGGTGGGAGAGAAAAATATGTCAATTGAACAACGCGTTAAAAAAATCGTTGCCGAGCAACTGGGTGTGAACGAGTCTGAAGTCAAGAACGAATCTTCTTTCGTCAACGATCTGGGAGCGGATTCTCTGGATACCGTCGAACTGGTGATGGCTTTGGAAGAGGAGTTCGAATGTGACATCCCTGACGAAGACGCAGAGAAAATCACTACCGTGCAACAAGCCCTGGACTACGTCCTGGCGCATCAAAAGTAACTTCATTCTTTTTGCCCATCTTTATTGCTTGGCGGGGTCAGTTTGTCTAAACGCAGAGTTGTCATCACCGGACTGGGGATCATCTCCCCGGTCGGGATAGGGATAGCCACGGTCTGGCAGAACATCGTCGCCGGGAAGTCAGGCGTCACCAAAATCACGCAATTCGATGCCAGCGCGTTGGCAGCTCAAATTGCCGGCGAAGTGAAAGATTTCGATGTCACCCAATATCTCTCCGCGAAGGATGCCCGTCGCATGGACAGGTTCATCCATTTCGGCCTTGTGGCCGGCATGGAGGCATTCAAGGATTCGGGGCTGACTGTCAACGAGCAGAATGCAGAACGCATCGGCGTGAACATCGGTTCGGGGATTGGCGGCCTGCCGATGATCGAGGAAACGCATAACGATTACCTGGCCGGAGGGCCACGCAAGATTTCGCCGTTCTTCATTCCGGGCACGATCATCAATATGATTTCCGGCAATCTGTCGGTGATGTACGGGTTAAAGGGGCCCAATCTGGCGATGGTTTCTGCCTGCACCACCGGTACACATTGCATCGGCGAATCGGCGCGCATCATCGAATACGGCGATGCGGACGTGATGATCGCAGGGGGCTCCGAATCAACAGTGTGCGGGTTGGCGGTGGGTGGCTTTTCTTCTGCCCGCGCACTCAGCACGCGCAATGATGATCCTGCTACCGCCAGCCGTCCCTGGGATAAAGACCGGGATGGGTTCGTGATGGGCGAGGGCGCAGGGGTACTGGTGCTGGAGGAATACCAACACGCGAAAGCGCGCGGCGCCAGGATATATGCAGAACTGGCCGGTTACGGCATGAGCGGCGATGCTTACCATATCACCTCACCGAATACCGATGGACCCAAGCGCAGCATGTTGAACGCGTTGCGCAATGCCGGCCTGAATCCGCAGGATGTGCAGTACATAAACGCTCATGGCACCTCGACCCCGCTGGGTGACAAGAACGAGACCGATGCGATCAAGCTGGCGTTTGGCGACCATGCCAAGAAGCTGGTTGTAAATTCCACCAAATCGATGACCGGTCATCTGCTGGGTGGCGCAGGCGGGGTAGAGTCGGTGTTTTGCGCGCTAGCGGTGCATCACCAGATTTCGCCGCCGACCATCAATATCTTCGAGCAGGATCCCGAGTGCGATCTGGATTATTGCGCGAATACCGCACGCGACATGAAGATAGGCGTCGCGGTGAACAACAATTTCGGCTTTGGCGGGACTAATGGCACGCTGGTGTTCCGCAAGGTCTAACAGGGTGCTGAAACACTACTGATGAAACAACTAGCCATCTGTCTAACCCAGCACAAGACGCTGGGCAAGCGCTTGTCATAACTGCGTTGCTCAAGGGCTCAAAATGCGAGATCGCGTAGCGATAGACTTAAATGTAAAACGCATCTGCGACACGTTACTGGCTAAGCCAGCCGCTTGCGGGAGCAGAAGCAGGCCGCACTTCCCGCGCCAGCGGGTTACCCCCACCGAGTCAGTGCGGCTACTTTTTCGCCCTTTCGCGCCTTATTCTGCCATCGCTCGCTACGTTTTTCAACACCCTGTTAGGCTTTTTACGCCCAGATGCTGGTCAATGGCAAGCCAAGCGATCTGATCAACATCCGAGATCGCGGTCTGCTCTACGGTGATGGGGTGTTCCGTACCCTGCGCGCATCCGGTGGCCAAGCTTTTCACTGGCCGTTGCATTATAAAAAACTCCGACAAGATTGCGCCACATTGGGCATTATCTGTCCCGATCCCGAGTTACTTTCTGCCGAGTTGAACGGCTTGCTCGAACTGCACCCTGTCGGCGTGATCAAGCTGGTCGTCACACGGGGGGAGGGAGCACGCGGCTACGCACCTCCGGCACTCGTTGAACCGACGCACCTCTGGGATGTTTCCCCTTTGCCATGCAATCCGGCTGACTGGGCGACAAATGGGATCAAGGCGCGCTTATGCCGACTGCGCCTGTCTCAACAGCCGCTACTCGCGGGCATCAAGCATCTCAACCGATTGGAGAACGTGCTTGCGGCAAGCGAGTTGAGCGATTCGGACGCAGCGGAAGGATTGCTGATGGATGCAGCTGGCAATGTCATCGGGGGTACGCGCAGCAATTTGTTTGTGGTCACACAGGGCAAATTGATCACGCCCGAGCTGACGCAATGCGGTGTAGCGGGTGTGCAGCGGGACCGCGTGATGGCATGGGCAAAACAGCACCACATGCCGCTACAAGTGCGCGATGTCGGTCTGGATGAGATACTGCACGCAGACGAGTTGTTCGTGGTGAACAGCATCATGATCTTGTGGCCGCTGCGTAAACTGGAAAAAAGCCGCTGGACCAGATTCCCTGTCGCCATGAAAATTCGCCAGAGCCTGGAAGGGGCAGACGCATGACACGAAGAATGTTTGCTGATAGGCAGGACTCCGGGTTTATGAGAAGGTTATTCACCTTGGTGATTTTGCTGGTGCTGATCGCCACGGCCGGTCTGGGCTACTACGCCTACCGACCGCTGCCGTTACCTGCAACCCCGTTCGAGTTCGACTTGAAGCAAGGCAGCAATGTGAAGAGCACGGCGCGGCAAATGCAGCAAGCCGGATTGCTGGATCAGGAATGGCCGTTTGTTATGCTCGCCAGAGTCATGGGTAAATCAATGCAACTCAAGGCCGGCAACTACGAGCTGAAGCAGCCCGTTTCGCCGCTGCAATTGTTGCAAATCATCACCAAAGGCGAATTCAGCCAGAGAAAGGTCAGTGTCATCGAGGGCTGGACATTCAAGCAGTTTCGCGGTGCATTGAACTCCAGCCGATATATAGCGCACGACACGATCGGCCTGTCGGATCTGGAAATCCTGCAACGTATCGGCGCGACCGAAACTCATCCTGAGGGTTTGTTTTTCCCCGACACCTACAATTTCACCGCCGGCAGCAGCGATCTGGCGATACTCAGGGCCGCTTACCACACGATGCAGCAACGCCTGCAGCAAGCTTGGGCGAATCGCGCGGCGAATCTGCCGCTGCAGACACCGTATCAGGCACTGATCCTGGCTTCCATCGTCGAAAAGGAGACCGGCACTGCAGGTGATCGCAGCATGATCGCCGGGGTGTTCGTGAATCGCCTGCGGAAGAACATGTTGCTGCAAACCGACCCGACCGTGATCTATGGCATGGGTGATAGCTTCGACGGCAATCTGCGCCGGCGCGATCTGCTTGCCGACACCCCTTACAACACTTATCGGCGCCGCGGACTGACCCCCACGCCGATCGCCTTGCCGGGCATGGCTGCGTTGCAAGCTACGTTGCACCCGGCACAGACCGACGCGTTATACTTCGTGTCACGCGGCGATGGCAGTTCACAATTTTCCAGCAACCTGGTCGCACATAATCGTGCGGTCAAACAATATCAACAATGAGTAAGTTCATCACCTTTGAAGGCGTAGACGGAGCAGGCAAAAGCACCCATCTGGCGTGGTTCGCCGACGAGTTGCGGAATCGCGGCCTCGATGTGGTGGTCACGCGCGAGCCGGGTGGCACTTCGCTCGGTGAACAATTGCGCGAGATACTGCTGAATCAGCAGATGAGCATCGGCGCCGAGGCGTTGCTGATGTTTGCGGCTCGCTTCGAGCATATCGAGCAGGTCATCAAGCCGGCGTTAAGTTCCGGCAAGTGGGTGATTTCAGATCGTTTCAGCGACGCCAGCTTTGCCTACCAGGGTGCCGGCAGGGGGTTGGACTGGAATAAGCTGAAACAACTCGAACAATGGGTGCATGGCGATCTGCAACCCGACTTGACGATCTTTTTTGACGTTCCGATCGAAGTCGCACGGCAACGTCTGGCGAACAATGTCTCGCTGGATCGCTTCGAGCAGGAGCAGGCT
>JBDTPM010000251.1:0-6714 GCA_039932695.1 Gallionella sp.
TCGTCGCCTACCCACTTGGTATGTCTCTGTCGCTGCGCTCCGTGCGCCTTGCTCTTGAGCCGCTCGCTACGATTTTTAGAGGTTCTCGGATGACGATTAGAAACGTATTGCGCATGGGCGATGCACGCCTGTTGCAGCGTGCCGAGCCGGTCAGCCAATTCGACACCGAACATTTGCATGCGCTGCTGGCGGACATGCGCGACACGATGCAAGCCCTCAACGGCGCCGGACTGGCCGCGCCGCAGATCGGCGTGAACCTGCGCGTGGTGATCTTCGGCGTGCAGAAAAACCCGCGTTATCCCGATGCCGAGGAAGTGCCGCAGACCGTGCTGATCAACCCTTTGATCACACCGCTGAATGATGAAGTGGAAGAAGGCTGGGAGGGCTGTCTGAGCGTGCCCGGCCTGCGCGGCCTGGTGCCGCGCCATGCGCATATCCGTTATCGGGGGGTTGACGAATATGGCGCGCAGATCGATCGCAGCGTGAGCGGATTCCATGCCCGCGTGGTGCAGCACGAGTGCGATCATCTCGATGGGATACTGTATCCGATGCGTATCCGGGACATGACGCAATTCGGTTACACCGAAGAATTGTTTCCCGGGCGGGAAATGCAGGATGATTAAGTGTGAATTTAAAAGCGGCGGAAATGAAACCCGCCTTTTCTATTTCAAGATATAGGAGGGCAACTTGCATGCAATCAAAAGTCCTACGTATCATCCTGACTACCCTGATCGTCCTTGGCCTGCTCGCCGCGGGATGGGTCTGGCTGACACTGCACTGGAGCTATTCCGAAGGCGAGCGCGCCGGTTATGTACAGAAGCTATCGAAGAAGGGATGGCTATGCAAAACCTGGGAGGGTGAGATCGTCATGGTAACGATGCCAGGCGCGATCCCGGAAAAGTTCGAATTTACGGTGCACGATGATAGCGTGGTCGACAAGATCAACACACAGGCCGGCAATCGCGTGGTGCTGCATTACCAACAGCACAAGTTCATCCCCACATCCTGCTTTGGAGACACCGAGTATTTCGTCGATAGCGTCCGGGGCGTGACCGATATGCCGGCCACATTACCGCCGCCTGGTGTGCCCCAGGGGAAATTGCAGGAACCACGCTGAGCAGTCAGATCACGCAGAATTGTCTGCATCATTTTCGTTGCCGTTGTAGAGGCGACCATCTCGATATTTGGCTGTCAGGTCTGATTCAACAGGCAAAGGATAAGTTCGATGGAGTTGATTTAGCAACTCAAATGGCGCTACGCGACCAAAAAGATGAACCCCGCGAAGGTTGTGGCGCAGGACAAGGTCGAGCGCATTTTGGAGGCCGCGCGACTGGCGCCTACGTCAAGTGGCCTGCAGCCTTTCGAGATCGCCGTGGTCACGAACATCGAGGTGCGCGAGAAGATCAAGATCATCGCCCCGGGGCAGGGACAAATTTCCGATTGCTCGCATTTGCGGGTGTTTGCCGCTTGGGACGACTACACGCATGAGCGTATCAACATGATGTTTGACCTGACCAATGAAGTGCAAGGTATCAAAAATGAGGGCTGGGAAAACTATCGTAATATGTTGCTGGGCAGTTACCCTCAGCGTGGTTCAGAGGTGAACTTCCAGCACGCTGCCAAACAAGCCTACATTGGCCTCGGCGTTGCCTTGATCGGGGCAGCCTTTGAAGAAGTGGACTGCACGCCAATGGAGGGCTTTGATCCGAACGCACTGGATGAGATCCTGAATTTGCGCTCTCGTGGCCTTCGCAGCGTGGCGATCATGCCCTTGGGCTACCGAGAGGAAGACAAGGATTGGTTGGTGAACCTGAAGAAGGTTCGCCGTCCCCGCGAAAAGTTCATCTCCGAAATCAAGTAAACCTGGTTCTCTTTTATGTTTTGGGATGAACCATGTTTGCCGGCTTGACCCAGCGCTCGAAGTCTTGTTCCGTGACATAGCCCAGCGCCAGCGCCGCTTGCTTGAGTGTGCTGCCGTCGTGGTGCGCGCGTTTGGCGATCTCGGCGGCGCGGTCGTAGCCGATGTGCGGCGTCAGCGCGGTCACCAGCATCAACGAGCGCTCCATCAGTTCTTCTATCCGCCCGCGATTGGCTTCGATGCCGCGCACGCAATGTTCCTCGAAACTGGTCATGCCGTCTGCAAGCAGGCGCACGCTGTGCGAGAAGTTGTGCGCGATGAGCGGCTTGAACACGTTCAGTTCGAAGTTTCCCGAGGCGCCGCCGAAGTTGATCGCAACATCGTTGCCGAACACCTGGCAGCACAACATGGTCAGCGCTTCGCACTGGGTCGGATTCACTTTCCCCGGCATGATCGAGCTGCCCGGCTCGTTTTCCGGGATGCTGATCTCGCCCAGGCCGGAACGCGGGCCGGAAGCGAGCCAGCGCACATCGTTGGCGATCTTCATCAGCGCGACAGCCAGCGTCTTGAGCGCGCCGTGCGCAGCCACCAGCGCATCATGCGCGGCCAAAGCGGCGAACTTGTTGAAGGCGCTCCGGAACGGAACTTCATCGCCGTATCGTTCTGCATTGCTGCGCGCCAGCTCGGCAGCGACGCGCTCGCCGAACTCGGCATGGGTGTTCAGTCCGGTGCCGACCGCCGTGCCGCCGACAGCCAGTTCGCAGAGGGGCGCGAGCGCAGCGATCAATAATGTTTCCGCGAGATCCAGTTGTGCCACATAGCCGGAGAATTCCTGGCCCAGCGTCAGCGGCGTCGCGTCCTGTAAATGGGTGCGGCCGATCTTCACGATGTCTGAGAACGTGTCGGATTTCATCTTCAGCGTGGTGCGCAGCGTGCGCAACGCCGGCAGCAATTTTTGCCGGATGCCGGTTACGGCGGCGACGTGCATCGCGGTCGGGAAGATGTCGTTGGATGACTGGCCGAGATTGACCTCGTCATTTGGATGGATGTTGCGTGCTGCGCCACGCGTGCCGCCCAGCAGTTCCGAGGCGCGGTTGGCGAGCACCTCGTTGACGTTCATGTTGCTCTGCGTGCCCGAGCCGGTTTGCCAGACGGATAACGGGAATTCCCCGCTGTGCTGGCCGGCCAGCACCTCGTCTGCCGCCTGCATGATGGCGGTCGCTTTCTCTTCACCCAGCAGGCCTAGATCGCGGTTGACCAGAGCGCATGCGCGCTTGATCTCGGCGAGTGCCATGATGATCTCTACCGGCATGCGCTCTGACGAGATGTGAAAGTGATGGAGCGAACGCTGGGTCTGCGCGCCCCACAGGCGTTCGGCTGGTACCTCGATCGGGCCGAACGAATCGCGCTCGGTTCTGGTGGTCATGATGGCTCCTCCTATATAACTACAGGGAACCTCTAAAAACTCGTCACACCGGCCTTCGCCGGCGTGAGCATTTTTAGAGGCCACCTAAATGAACCTTTTGGAGTGCGTAGACTTGTCTACGCTTCAATAAAAGCGGCGACACGTCGCCGCACTCCATAACTTTGGGCAAACGTAGCGAATGACGCCACTTATTTTGATACCAACTCGCGCAAGACATACGGGAGTATCCCGCCGTGGCGGTAGTAGTCCACTTCGATCGGTGTGTCGATGCGCAACAGCAGCGGCACCTTTTCGGTACGGCCATCCTTGCGGTGTATCGTGAGTGTCACGTCCTGTTGCGGTTTCAGGTCCTCGTCGATGCCGGCTATGTCGAAGCTTTCTTCGCCGGTCAGATGCAACGCGGCGACATTGGTGTCGCCCTTGAATTGCAACGGCAGCACGCCCATCCCGACCAGGTTGCTGCGGTGGATGCGCTCGTAGGATTTTGCGATGACCGCCTTGACGCCGAGCAACTGCGTGCCTTTCGCGGCCCAGTCGCGGCTGGAGCCGGTGCCGTATTCATCTCCGGCGAAGATCACTGTAGGCGTGCCCGCAGCGATGTATCTCATCGCGGCGTCGTAAATCGCCATCTGCTCGCCCCGGTACAGAGTGTAGCCGCCTTCGACGCGGCTGCCGTCTGCATTGGCGGGCAGCATCAGGTTCTTGATGCGCACATTGGCGAAGGTGCCGCGCATCATCACTTCGTGGTTGCCGCGCCGCGCACCGTAACTGTTGAAATCCTTGATTGCCACGCCCCGGCCTTGCAGATATTTGCCTGCCGGGGTCGTCGCACTGAAGCTGCCGGCCGGGCTGATATGGTCGGTGGTGACCGAGTCGCCGAAGATCGCGAGCGGCTTTGCATTGCTGATGCTCTTGATGCTGCCGGTGGCCATGCCGAACTGTTCAAAGAACGGCGGGCGCGCGATGTAGGTCGAATCGTCCCACTGATACTTGTTGCCGTCCGGGGCAGAGATCGCGTTCCATAACGGCAGGTCTTTGGTCAGATCGGAATACAGCGAGCGGTACAGGGACGGATCGGTGGCGAAACGACTCACTGCCTGCAGTTCCACGCTGGAAGGCCAGATGTCCCTCAGATAGACCGGCTGGCCATTCTTGCCGGTACCTAACGGCTCAGTGTCGAGATCGATGTTCATCTTGCCCGCGATCGCGTAGGCCACCACCAGCGGCGGGCTGGCCAGGAAATTGGCCTTGATGTTGGCGTGGATGCGCGCCTCGAAGTTGCGGTTGCCGGACAGCACCGCCGCAGCGATCAGATCGTTCTTGACGATGGTCTCTTCGATCTTTGCATCCAGCGGACCGGAGTTGCCGATACAGGTGGTGCAACCGTACGCGGCGACGCCGAAGCCGAGCTGCTCCAGATAGGGCAGCAATCCGGCGTTGGATAGGTAAGCGGTGACCACACGCGATCCGGGCGCCAGCGTGGTCTTGATGTGCGGCTTGACGCGCAGACCCTTCTCGACCGCCTTTTTTGCCAGCAGGCCGGCGGTCAACAACACGCCGGGGTTGGAAGTGTTGGTGCAGGAAGTGATTGCGGCGATCAGCACATCGCCGTGGCCGATCTCGACGGGGGGCAGCATCTCGTCCGCAGTCTGGCAGCGCACCGATGCGCTGGGATGGTCGTCTGCCATCTCCATCTCGCTGGGGTTCTTCGCGCCGTTCTGGCGGCCTCCGCCGGAGATCGGGATGCATACGTTGCCGCTGCGGTCGGGCAATCCGGTGGTGTGGCGTTTGCCGAGTTCGGCGGCAGACTTGTTGAAGCCGTTCTCCGCGATGGGTTTGCTGAACAAGGTGTTGAAGGTCTGTTTCATCTTCGACAGCGCGATGCGGTCCTGCGGGCGCTTCGGGCCGGCCAGCGATGGCTCGATGCTGGATAGATCCAGTTCCACCACGCTGCTGTAATCGATCTGCCCGGCTTGCGGTATGCCATACAAACCTTGTGCCTTGAAGTAGGACGCGAACGCGTCCACCTCTTCATCGGTGCGGCCGGTGTTGCGCATGAAACTCACGGTCACATCATCCACCGGGAAGTAGCCCATCGTCGCGCCGTATTCCGGCGCCATGTTGGCGATCGTGGCGCGGTCCGGCAGCGTGAGTGCCGCAGTGCCCTCGCCGAAGAACTCGACGAACTTGCCGACCACTTTTTGTTTGCGCAGCAATTCGGTCACGGTCAGCACCAGATCAGTCGCGGTCACGCCTTCACGCAGCTTGCCTTTGAGATGTACGCCGGCCACATCGGGTGTCAGGAAGTACACCGGTTGACCGAGCATGCCGGCTTCCGCCTCGATGCCCCCGACGCCCCAGCCGACCACCCCGATGCCGTTGATCATCGTGGTATGGCTGTCGGTGCCGACCAGCGTGTCGGGATAATATACCCCGTGCTTGTGCAACACGCCGCGCGCCAGATATTCCAGATTCACCTGATGCACGATGCCGATGCCGGGCGGCACGACCTTGAAGGTATCGAACGCCTGCATGCCCCATTTCATGAACCGGTAACGTTCGGCGTTGCGCTCGAATTCAAGCTCCATGTTCAGCTTGAGCGCGTCCGGGCTGTTGTAGTAATCCACCTGCACCGAATGATCCACCACCAGATTCACCGGTACCAGCGGCTCGATGATCTTCGGGTCTTTGCCCATCCTTTCCGCGGCGTCGCGCATCGCGGCGAGATCGGCGAGCAGCGGCACGCCGGTGAAATCCTGCAGCACGATACGCGCCACGACGAACGGTATCTCCTCGGTGCGCGGGGCATTGGGCTGCCAGTTGGCCAGTTGGCGCACATGCGCCTCGGCGATTTTTTTTCCGTCGCAGTTGCGCAGTACCGCTTCCAGCACTATGCGTATCGAGACTGGCAGGCGCGAGATCTTGCCGAGGCCGGCGGCCTCCAGCGCGGGCAACGAAAACAACGTGCCGGTTTTGCCGCTGGCGGGGCTGAATGACTGGCGGGTGTTGAACAAATTGTGCAGCATGGACAAACTCCCGATATGCAAGACGTTGTGAGGGCGGGATTATAACCAGAACATAGTGGGCCGGGGACATGCAGGTCGGATTGCGGTGGGCAACTACCCGGCTCATGATATTCGGGTATTTTCCCGCAACATTATGTTGAAGCACGTTTTGCGTTACCATCGCGTTATCCACAGCAATGTCATCCATGCGCATGGATTGCCGGGATCAGAAAATCGGATCTTAAATACGATATGCCCAATCTAGTGCCAGCAGGACATTCTGCTGATCAACCACCTTACCTTTTTGTCGCGAAACTGCTGCTCGTGGCGCTGGCTTACTTTGTCAGCGGCAGGCTGGGCCTGGCGATACCTTACCTCGATTCTCACATCACGCTGATCTGGCTGCCCACCGGCATTGCCGTGGC
>JBDTPM010000252.1:0-11144 GCA_039932695.1 Gallionella sp.
GATGTAAATAAATTCCGCGAAAGCTATCTGACCTTCCTCCCCGGTTACTACACCAGCGGCGACGGCGGCTATATCGACGAGGACGGTTATGTGTTCGTGATGGGGCGCGTGGATGACGTGATCAACGTCGCCGGGCATCGGCTTTCCACCGGCGAGATCGAGGAAGTCATCGCCACCCATCCCGCGGTGGCGGAATGCGCGGTCATCGCGCGCGATGACGACCTCAAGGGACAAGTGCCGATGGGTTTTGTGGTGCTCAAATCGGGTGTAACCCTCACCGATGCAGACCTTCAACAACAGCTGATCACCCGCATACGCGAAACCATCGGGGCGATCACCTGTTACAAGGACACCGTGATCCTGACCAGGCTGGCCAAGACCCGTTCCGGCAAGACGCTGCGCAAGACGCTGGCCAACATCGTCAACGGCAAGGAATACATGGTGCCTTCGACCATCGATGATCCGGGCGTGATCCCGGAGATTATCGAAGTGTTGCGCAGCAAGAAGATGGTCAAGTAGATAGAGCTGTGCAAAACTTGACCGTCATATCTGCGCACCAAGAGCTTCAGAATGAAATGCGATTATTGAGGTTTACATATTTGAAGACAGCGCTCCATCATTCAGAATAGGATTGAGGAAATTAATAAATTTCCACGTCATTCCGGCGCAGGCCGGAATCCAGTGGGTTTAGATAAAAGGCATTTTTGTCTTGCTGGATTCCGGCTTGCGCCGGAATGACGGCAAGTGTGTCGTGAATTAAGCAAAGATCAATAATAAGGAAACTCTCTGTCGAACACTTGGCATCATCCGCAAAACATCAATGCTTCCACCAGTCTGTAATGATGTTTCCTACAGCGGGATTGACCAGGTAGCCATAGGAGCGGTGGCAATTAAGGCCGGCATCGCTGCGGTAGAAGTTGTAGATGCCATGGCAATGATCTTCAATCGACTCTACCAGACCCAGCTCCAGCATGGCATGAAAGCTCTCGCTGAGATTCTGATTGAGCGAAGTGACGTCACCCTCGGCAGAAATGTTATTCCAGTGTCGGATCTGGCCGGGATAGCTTGTTTCCCCAGTTCCATTCATACCCAGCAGGCGACGCTGAATGTAGTGCATGCCCATCGGGCTGCCGAGTGTCAAAAAATCCACTTTGCCTTCCACTCCTTCCTGATGAGTAAGCTCCCACAAGGTATCGTAGGCTATGACTGACCCGAGACTATGGCCGATCAACAGCACATCATCCTGTCGCTTGTACATGGGGAGCAGTTCCTGCATTAGCAATCCGCGGATTTTGACGGCGAGATCATCGGTATTATCAAAATAGCGGTTGATCTCATTGGCGGTACTTCGCACCGCTTCAGGCAAGGCTCTTATCAACAATGGGATGTGATCCGCGAGTGTCAGCATGAAGCGGCTCAGCCATATATTCCAGGATTTGGCATCGAGCATGTCCTGTTCTGTGGGGCCGTGTTTGTTGATCAGGGCATCGATCCACGGCATGTCGCCGGTAATGTCCTTGTACGAGTGATAATAAAGGTAGTTCCAGCCGACAAGATGGAATTGCGATGCGCAGGACTGAAGTATATCGGCCACAGCACTATCGGCGCGGCGGACTCCCTCCACAAGGGTACGCCAGAGTAATTTGCGGTGCAGGGCCGGATCAGGCTTGGGGTTCTTTCCCGGCACATAGATGATCTGCTTTGCCATGGTTTGTCCGCCTGATATTTAGTTGCACACCTTACGATAATGATATTGCTTATCAAGCGGTCAATATTGCCGATGCTGCGCAAGCTATTGACTGAAAGAATATCCGGCAAAGCTTCCGGTTAACAATCAAACCATATTCCGCCTATTGGAAATCCCATCGGTAACCGATGTAGAAATATCTTCGTCGTGTCTTATCATTCTGAACTGCGCTACTGGTTTTGATTTGTTCTATCCCTCCCTCGCCCTCCAGGTTTAATGACTTGTTCAAGTGGTAATTCAACCTGAGGCTGGGCCTGATCTGTTTCTGATTTGTACCGGAGATGTCGTTCTGGTTGTAAAGCATCAACATCATATCCACACGCCAATTTTGCCGGAATGTCTCAACCTGGGTGAATGACAATGACTCCCCTTTATAGGTTTTAGAGCTTGTATAGGTTGCATTCACGACACCATAGTCGTTTTCCAGAAACAAATTGTTGCCTGTCGCCTGAAGGGAAAAGGAATAGGTATTCCCTATCCCCGGAGTGGCAGGCTGTCCTGTACTCGTTGCACCGGTACCGGACAGATTACTGACGCGAAAATCCCCGCCTAGCAACAAGTTGGGAGAATAAGGGCGGGTCATTCCGATCGCGAACATGTTGGATATGGGACTTAACGCCAAAGCATCCGCGCGTATGGTGGACATCGACACTCCGGACTGGAGCAATGCTGGTACAGATTGTGTGGTTTGGCCAATTAAAGAGTTGCTCAACTGCAGGAGTGGCGTTCTGCGGTGATCCACAAGAAGATTGTAGTTAGTGTTGCCCTCCGCCGTCCAATTCCCCTGGAGCATTCCCAGATTGATTTCCCTGAAGAGTGTGTCGTATTCAACCAGCCCCATAACATTGCGCTGCATATCAAAGTAATGAGCTTCCAAGCCGACTGCCCGGCGATCCGCCAAGCCGCCGACACGTTGCTGGATCAAGTAACTGTTTCCGCTCCACTGATAGCCCAACGGAGAAAAATCAACGCTCACCCCGGTGAAATCCTTGCTGCCGCCAGTGCTGGCACCCCCGCGGGTAAACTCTACCGGAGAACCAATCACGCCATTGACACGCCAGGCGGGAGTAACGTTATAGCCAGCCAAAAGGCCGTCGAAATGACCCGGCGCTCCCCCACCCGTCCCCGATTGCCGGCCCAAACGGTACATATAAGTTCGGTTACGCGAGTTCTGTTCTATGTATGTCAGATCCAGGCGGTTATCGGTACGCTGCCCCGGCAGGAAATTCAGGTTGTAGTTATCTCGAAATGCCATTCGCGTATCGGTCGTCTCGGAGCGTTTCCTCGCAGTCAGATCCAGCGTCGTTAACAGTTGGGACTGGTCCTTGAGTGTCGATGAAGATGTAATCGAAGATGCCCCGCTAGTGATGAGGGAATCTGTATGCGAAACACCATGGTAATAATATTGGGTAAGCCCGCCAAAAATCGCCATCTGCTCTTCTACCAGCTTCGGCTTGGCAGCAGCAGCCTGCGCAGGCTTGGCTGTACCCTTTGCGGGCAATTCTGCAAGCAGTTCGTTCACTTGTTTTCTATCCGTAGCCTCAGGATAAAGCTTCAGATACAACTCATATTCCACGCGCGCCTTGTCAAACTCCCCGTTCTTCTGCCACGCCTCACCGATCAATCTTTGTGCAGACTGGGATTGTTGATTGGGAGGCAGGTTAAGCAGCTTGTTCAATGTGCCGATCGCGGCATCGGCCCGATCATTTTGAAGTGCATACCGAGCACTGCCGATCAGTTGCTGCGCCTCCTTCTCGATCTGCTCCACAGAACGTATCGGTGCTTCCGGCATAGCCTCCTGCGAAGCAGACATACCCGGAACAGAAGGTAACGTTACGCCCGGAACGATCACCGGGGGAGTGACCGCAGGGATTGCGGCCGCAATTGCTGCAGCCGTTGCCGCATTGGATTGAGGTTCACTTTTGGGTTTGACCACAGGGGTGAAAATGCTGATGCTGCGCCGGTCTTTACTTGGACTGACACGATATTCGACCACTTTGGCAAAGCTGACGGAGAGCGACGAATCGAGTTCGGGATAAAATACGGTAAAGTGTGGAACGATATCCGATGGCGGCGATTCTCTTGTTTCCGGGACCATTAGACGATCCTTGGCTATGGGCCCCAGGAAATTAAAGTAAATCCTTATATCGCCATTTTTAAGCGAATCCTGCCGCAAATATTGAATCTGATCTGCAAATACGATTCGAATCTCTGCCTCAGCTCCCGCTTGCCTGATCTCGACGCGATCTATTATCCCGGCATTGGCTGACCTTATGGCTACCCCGGCCAGCAATATGGTGATGACCAACAAGGCGAATGTGCGGATAGATTTTCTTGCGGTTCCAATAATAATACTGACCTTCAATATCCACTCCAAATTATTTTTCGGGGCCATTGCCCCACTTGTTGGAACGTAATGCCGGATAGTATCCCGGCAATTCCGCATCAATTGCCCGAGAATAATATCCGCTTGTTCCTAAGTTGATTTATGACCGAACCACTGGACACTATTGCTCTAATCACACAATTGGTCGTAATCTCTCACCGCCAACTAAACGCTTCTCAGCTTTCACTACACAGACACGACATTGACTTGAGCTTGACTGGATGTCTGCAACGAACGGCATCCAGTCAAGAAAGAAATGTCACCAGCTCAGGTACGCGGTTCCCTCACCCCCCCGTGGCCTGTGACAACCGGAGCTTGAGCAATCTTTTGCCGTTGATGCGCCATTATGTGATTTCTTTTGCAGGGATGCAGACCAGGCAGTTGTCCCGGTAAGATGACAACCAACGCAAGATCCTGACCCCCCTCCCTGACTGCCGTTGTGCATGATCGTTGACGATACCAGACCGGTAGTAAATGAAGTAAAGATTGTCTTGGAGTGGCAGAATTCGCAGCTCATGCCAGCACCTCCCAGCAACATCGTTGCATAGGGAATATGTTGGGCCGACTTCGTCTTCGGCGTGATGCCGGCAAAGGCCTGGCCGTTGTGGCAATTGGTGCAACCACCGACGATGCCCACGTGGTTCATCGTTCCTCCGGAGAATCCACCTGGAGTAGTTATGGCCGTAGTGTGGCAGTTCTCGCAAGGCCCGCTGGTTGGCAGGTGGTTCACCGGCTTGGACTTCGGCGTCACTCCGGCAAAGACCTGGCCGTTGTGGCAAGTCGTGCAACCGCTGGTGATGCCCGTGTGTTTCATGATCCCCGGGTAATATGGAGTACCGTGGCAGAGCGTGCACGCTGCGGTAGTCGGCAGGTGATTGGAGGGTTTCGTGCCTCCGGTTGCAACCGAGAAACTCACCGTCGAGGAATGACAGCTTTCGCACGGCGTAGTACCCGCCGAAGTATGGGTCGCGGTCGATGTTTGGTTAACCGGTGTCATTCCAACAGCAAAGGTCTTTGGTGCGCCAACGTATCCGTGGCATGTTGCGCAACCGCTGACGATACCGGTGTGCCTCATAATCGTTCCCGAGAACGAAGTAAAGTTGCTGGTTGAGTGGCACGTCTCGCAGGACATATTGGTCGGCAGGTGTGGCTGTGAGCCCATCGGCTTGGACACCGGCGTCACTCCGGCAAAGACCTGACCATTGTGGCAATTGGTGCAACCTCCGACGATTCCGGTGTGCCTCATCAAGGTACCTGCGAATCCGCCGATACCTGTGCTCGCAGTGGAGTGGCAGGTCTCGCAGGTCATGGCGGTCGGCAGATGGTTCACCGGCTTGGACTTCGGCGTCACGCCGGTAAACACCTGGCCGTTGTGGCAATTGGTGCAACCGATGCTGATGCCCGTGTGGGTCATCACTCCCGAATTCGGTCCAAATCCGGCGCTATGGCAAGTCGAACATACCTGTGACGTCGGCAAGTGCCCAAGCGGAGGGGTAGTCAAGTTCGCCATCGAGAAGGTCGTCGTCGAGGTATGGCAGCCTGAGCAATCCAGCGCAGTAGTCATATGCGTTGTCGGTGCACTCGCTTTGCTCCTTGGTGTCACGCCAACAGCAAAAGTTTGGCCGCTGTGGCAGCTCGCGCAACCGGGAACGATGCCCGAGTGCTTCATCGGCGTTCCAGCGAACGACATGAAATTGCTGGTCGAATGGCAGTACTCGCAAGGCATATTGGTCGGCAGATGGGGAGTTGAACCCGCCGGCTTGGACACCGGCGTCATTCCCACGGCATAGGTCGCACCGCTATGGCAGTTCGCGCATCCGCTGACGATCCCCATATGGTTCATCGTCCCCGGTATAAAGCTGCTCTGGTTATGACAGAGTGAACACGACTTCGTGGTTGGCAGGTGGTTCGGCGGCATCGTGCCGCCTGCGGTAAGCTGTTTCCAGTCGATTGTTTTGTGGCAGCCGTCGCACGAGTCGTTAGTGGACATATGCCCGCCCGGCTTTCCCATTGCCGTGGTGCCGTTATGGCAGGTCAGGCAGGAACCGGGTGCCACGCCAACGTGGTTGAAAGTCACCGGACTCCAGGCTGTGGATTGGTGACACCTGTCGCACGTAGCAGATGTGGCAACGTGCTTGGTCGACTTTGACTGCGCTCCCATGCGGTTTCCGGCCACGTGACAACTTGCGCAATCTCTTGGAGTTCCCTTGAACACATTGTCGACATGGCAGGAGGCACACCGGGCCATGATGTGTGGACCGGTAAGAGTGAATCCGGTTTTATTGTGATCAAATTTTACTGCGCCAGGATCAGGGGTCGCCGCCGAAGCAACATGCATCATGATCAGCAGCGGCAATACAAACGCCATTCCGACCCACCATGAAGTGCGTGAGAAATCAGGCAATTGTTTTACTCCAAACTCTTTTTTCAGGTCCTTCATTTTTCTGCTCCTAATGTACAACTTCCGAACATCGATCGGTCATTCTTCACTTCCAATGTCAGCTCTGTTCAAGCCCAGGTTCAACCAGACTCCTGTTAAATCAGCGGATCATTTTGCTTAATATTGGAGGGTAATCTACCAGAAATCCCAAACCGAAAATAATCCGCTCGTCGGGTTTTTACCAATTTAAATGAAAGACTTATATCTATCTGACCAGCGGTTGAAAGTACGGGAGGCTAAACATGAACCATGGGTGCTGCTTCAGCCTATTGGTTGAGCTCGGCGGATGAATGCATTGGCCACTTTTATCCGCCTGTACAGCTATTGTATTGATACGGCGGTGGTGATGGAGTATGGCTGCGAAGTTGCTGCACCCGCTACATAGTTCGGGGACAAGGCCGACAGCTGGCCACCCGTACCTATGCTGAATTGCGATATGCTCCCATCGCTCTGATTAGCCATATAAACGAATTTGCCTGAACCATCGACGGTAATGGATCGCTGCGCGAAACCCCCCGTATAGATTGTTGGCGATGCCAACTCTACCAACGCGCCATTGGTAATGGCGTACTGATAAACGCCACTGCCATTCGCCACATAGGCGTGTGTACCCGTCGGATCAATGGCGATGGAAGTTGGGAGAGAGAGCAACGTAGTCGGGACCCCTACTACCGTAGCTACCGGGGTCATCGGCGATAACGCACCAGCCACTATGTTGTATTGTGAGATGGTGCTGTTGCCATAGTTTGCCACGTATGCATATTTACCAGTAGGGTCAACAGTAATAGAGGCTGGATCCGTACCTAGGGCCAATGGCTCAGGTGCCATCGGTGTCAACACGCCCGTCGTTGCGTTAATGCTGTATTGCGAGATGCTTGGGGCAATTACAACGCAGCTCGTTGGTGGAGCGGGACAAGTAGGAATTCCGACATTCACCACGTAAGCATATTTTTTACCCAATAGATCGGTAGTAACTGTGATATAGGCCGGAGATGTACCAGCCGATACCGTCACCAGGTTCGTCAATGCGCCGGAGGTTGGGTCTATAGAAAATTGCGTTACATCATTGCTGGCACTATTCGCCGCATAAGCGTACTTGCCCGAAGGATCGAGGGCAAAGGAGACCGGCGCTAAGCCTGATATTTCTGTCGCCGGATTCATCTGCGTTAACACCCCTCCAACAATTTTGTATTGCGAGATGACAGAGTCAAAGCTATTCGCTACATAGGCGTATTTTCCTGAAGGATCGACGGTAACAGAGGTTGGACCTGAAACAGCAGCAACTGTCGTCTTCAATGACAACGCGCCATTCGCATCTATGGCGTATTGCGAGACATTGTTAGTTCCATAATTCGCCACATAAGCTGAGCGCACCGTGGTTGTTCCCGGTGCTGCACCACCCCCGCCCCCGCCGCCACACGCGGACAACAATATCGAAACAAGGAACAGCGCAGGATAGATGATCTTTGTGTCGGTCATATGCATATTGGATTCTTTGCCTTCTGGTAACAAAATTTTCAATTGGATTGCGTAACGGCCAAATTGTTCAATGCAGGGTCGGTATATTTCTATCACATTTCCGCGAAGCTCGACAACTCGCGGAAATCAGTGAGATTTATTTCTGAACCAGAACTGGTATCCCTATCAGGATTGCCGCTTGAAAACCTGTCAACGACGTGGAGATCCTTTTCCTATGAGGAGCGTGCGCCACTTGCTGGTGCCGTGGCAACGATCGCATAGCGGACCGAATTCGCCCCGATGCACGTCATCATTATCGTGGCAGCCGCCACATGACTTCGCAACGATGACGCGATCTTCCATCTCGGCTTTATGGCAAGCGTAGCAATCGATCTTCTTGTGTCCGCCATCCAGCTTGAATTTGGTGCGCGTATCGTGATTAAAATCCCACACTTTCCAGGACCGCGCGTTGTGGCATGACTCGCATTTTTTCCCCAGCCGGCGCTTATGGACTTTGTCATCGTCCTTTTTGTGGCAGGAGTAGCAGTCGGTTGGCGTATCGAGGTAAAGCTGTGTCTTGTGACACTTCTTGCAGTCCACAGTCTGATGCGATCCCAGCAACGGGAAGCGCGATCGAGCATGGTCAAATGTTTCTTTCTTCCAATCCTTTTCGGTATGACAGGATTCGCACTTTTTGCCCAGCTTGAGCTTATGCACTTTATCGTCATCCTTCTTGTGGCATGAGTAGCAATCCATGGCCAGTTTTTGGCCATAGAGTTTACCTATATGGCAGGAAACGCATTTGACTTCCTTGTGTTTGAATTTCAGGGGATATTTGGTGTCCTTGTCATGGTCGAAAATCAACGATTTCCAGTCTTTTTCCTTGTGGCAGGACTCGCACTTGGTACCAAAGTTTCCTTTATGCTTGTCATCAATCTTGTGACAGCCAATACAGGTCGTCGCAATCTTTTCTTTTGTACCGGGCAGCTTCAGCGCGGGGGTATGGCACGCATCACATTTGGTCGTGATGTGCTTGCCATTCAACGGAAACTTGGTGTCCTTGTCATGATCGAATTTGGCCGTTTTCCATTTTTCCTCATTGTGGCAAGTCTCGCATTTCTGACCCAACCCGCCCTTATGTATATCGTCCTTACGGTGGCAGGCTATACAGGTGCTTGGCGTTTTCACCTTGCCATACAACGGCTCCTTATGGCAAGACAAGCATTTCACCGTGTCATGCTTGCCCAGTAGCTTGAATTTGGTTTCCTTATTATGGTTGAACTCGATCGTTTTCCAGCTGCGGTCCACATGGCAGTTTTCGCATTTCTTGCCATAATTCCCTTTGTGTTTGTCGTCCTTGCGGTGGCATGACACGCATTCCATCGACGCCCCCTTGTATTTGGTCGGGGTTTCGGCATGACATTTTTTGCATTTCACATCGACATGCTTGCCCTTCAGTGCGAACTTGGTCTTGCTGTGGTCAAACTTGGCTTCCTTCCAATTGGTTTCCGTATGGCAATTGGTGCATTCCTTGCCCAGACTGCCCTTGTGCTTGTCATCTTTAAGATGGCAGCCAATACATGCCGAAGGAGCTTCACTGTATTTTTTTCCCTGTTTGTGACAATCCTTGCACTTTACTTTGTCCTGTTTCTGATGGGTGCCATGCAATGGAAAATCAGTCTTCTCATGGTCGAATTTATTTGTATCCAACAGTACGATCTTTGCGCCGCGTCCCTTGTGGTCGGTATGACATTCGCGGCAAGGTTTCTCTTCAAGCCGGCCATGGAATCCCTTGCGATTCTGGACGTCCGCACCCACTTCCTTGTGACAATCCTTGCATAATTTGGATTGCGCTGCTTTGTTGAACTTGACGTGACACTCCTCGCACTTGGCCTCGAGCTTGGCGTGGCCTGAGATCACCTTGCCGGGCATCAACGCGGACTCCCCCGCCCCCAACGCAACACCAGAAAGAGACAGGGACAAAGTCAGCAAAACGAGGCGTAACAGCATCCGGCAGGTTCAATACATATTGACGGCAATGACATGGACAATACCGCTGATACCCAGCAGCCAGACGAAAGGTGTATGCAAGATATGCCATAGTCTGAACAACCTCTCATAGGCCGTGAACTGGGCAGCTTGCTTCACGGCGCCCAGGTATCTGTCCACATACGTCAGAACATCCTTGAAATGGTGGTCCTGCAGCTGCCTATCCCAACCCTCGGCTTGCGCCAGATGAGCGACAGCACGCTGCAATTCATGATGGCTATGCGTCTTAAGCCTATACTGGCGCCAGTCATAAGTCAGAAATCTCCAGACACGTACGGGAAAATTGTTCTCCTGAGAAAAAGCTACATCTCGAAACTGCTTCAGTTTCTCACCTACTCCGGTTGCCTCTATCAAGACCGTGATCACTCTGTCATTATTTCTTTGGCTCAAATCCACGGCCTTCTGCAATTCCTCGACACTCGACTTGCGCCCATAAAGGCCAAGGTGGATTCGTTTATAGATGAAGCGCCCCACGATGCCGCTTAGCGCAACCAGCAACATCGAATAAAGTGCGACGGCTGCATTCAGAGACTTGACATGGAATGTTGAATGGAACAATACCAGAGTCGGCCCACCGATCCCGAAAACCATATGCAGCATGAACCAGTATCGCAAAGGACCCCAGTTACGTGCCCATGCCGCATGCTTGCGTAACGGATAAAGCAGCATCAGCAACATCATTACACCGCCAACATAGCCAAAGTAATAACCCAAACCGGATCCCGGCTTGATGACCCAGCCCATGGAAACCGGCCATGCTGCTATTGCGAGCGCGAAAACGGCAAACCACCCCACTCCGCGACCGACCCCGACTCTTTCAACACCTTTGCTTTTGTCACTGGCACGCGTACCCCCAAATACCGCCACCTTAACCGGATGGTCTTCAGCACGCCGCTCGGCAGTACCGTGAGCGCGTCGTTCGGCACCGTGCGGGCTACCGCCAGTTGATCCTGCTGCTGTTTGACTGCGAGAAATTTCAGATGACATATCCACCCACCCTTGCACCAACTTCAAAATAATCGAAAATCCAAGCTTCTAATGATACCACTCATCCTGTGCGGCCC
>JBDTPM010000253.1:0-19976 GCA_039932695.1 Gallionella sp.
CGGTGTCCACCGGCCTGCCGACGAACGGTACCCCAGGGTATGCCAAGCGGCAAACCAATGGCTTGCATCCACACTCACACCTGCGGATGTGCACGCTCCTGCTTGCTGTGCAGCTTGTTCAGTGCATTCAGGTAAGCCTTGGCGGATGCCACCACGATGTCGGTATCCGCACCCTGCCCGTTAACGATGCGTCCGCCTTTGGACAACCGCACCGTCACCTCGCCCTGCGCATCAGTGCCGCTGGTAATGTTGTTGACTGAATACAGTTGCAACTCGGTGCCACTCCTGACGATCTTCTCGATCGCCTTGAAGGTCGCATCCACCGGTCCGCCGCCTTGCGCATCAGCCTGATGCTCCGCGCCGTCCATGCTCATCACTACTCGCGCCACCGGCAATTTTCCAGTTTCTGAATGCGCGCCCATGGCCACCAGGCGATAATGTTCGCTGACCTGCGCCACCGCTTCATCGCTGACCAAAGCCTGCAAGTCTTCATCGAAGATTTCATGCTTGCGATCGGCCAACTCCTTGAAACGTTCGAACGCTGCATTGAAGAGTTCTTCCGAAGCGAACTCGATGTTCAGCGCAGCAAAGCGCTGACGCAATGCATTACGCCCGGAAAGCTTGCCCAGGGATATCTTGTTGGCATTCCAGCCCACATCCTCGGCACGCATGATCTCGTAGGTCTCCCGGTGCTTGAGCACGCCATCCTGGTGTATGCCGGATTCGTGCGCGAACGCGTTCGCCCCGACGATCGCCTTGTTCGGCTGCACCGGATAGCCGGTGATACTGGAAACCA
This sequence comes from Gallionella sp., assembly GCA_039932695.1. Lineage (GTDB taxonomy): Bacteria > Pseudomonadota > Gammaproteobacteria > Burkholderiales > Gallionellaceae > Gallionella. The sequence goes on from JBDTPM010000253.1 coordinate 797, forward strand.
GTTTGGAGGTCGGCACGATTTGCGTGGTGTCGATGCGCGTATCCAGATTGAACACATCGCGGCGGGTCTTCACTGCCATCACGATCTCTTCCAGCGAGGCATTCCCGGCCCGTTCGCCCAGCCCGTTGATGGTGCACTCCACCTGGCGCACGCCGTTCATCACAGCGGCCAATGAGTTGGCCACGGCCAGACCCAGATCATTATGGCAATGGGTGGACCAGATCACCTTGCCGGAATCCGGCACGCGCGCGATCAATTGCTTGATGCGCTCACCCCACAGCGCCGGTATGGAATAACCCACCGTGTCCGGCACATTCAAAGTTTTGGCTCCGGCTTTTATAACTGCATCGAACACGCGCACCAGAAAATCCATGTCAGAGCGCACCGCATCCTCGGCGGAGAACTCCACATCGTCGGTGTATTCCAGTGCCCATTTCACCGCACTGACCGCGCGTTCCACCACCTGATCGGGGGTCATGCGCAATTTGTGCTGCATGTGGATAGAGCTGGTGGCGATAAAGGTATGGATGCGGCCCGATCTGGCTGGCCGGATGGCTTCGCCGGCGCGGCGTACGTCATGCTCCATCGCGCGCGCCAACGAACACACCGTGGAATCCTTGACGGTTTCGGCCACTGCCCGTACCGCCTCGAAGTCGCCCGGACTGGCTGCGGCAAATCCGGCCTCGATGATGTCCACGCCCAGTTTTTCCAGTTGGCGGGCGATGCGGATCTTCTTGTCCATGGTCATCGCCGCACCGGGGCTTTGCTCGCCGTCACGCAAGGTCGTGTCAAAAATTATCAATTTTTCTGTCATGCTGAACTCCATTGCAAATATAGATTTAGCCTGCGGAACCGAAGGGTTGCCGCGCTCATTTCAAACTTGTAGGGGCAGGATTAGCGCGCGCCGCGCAGCAGCAGCGCAGCCAGCAGGCTGAACGTGGAATGGAGTCTTGCGATGTGTGTAGAGAAATGCATGATGGGAATATAACCAGTTTTATTGCTTCATGCAACGGGGTGCTGTTTGCTGCTTCGCCGCACCACCCACATCACATAACCGGACAAGGCGTAGCCGAGGAACAGGGCAAACAGCACACCAGGCGGGTAGCTGGAAATGAAGATGAGAAATAATGCGGCCAGAAAGATCGCCACAAACGGCACACTCTTGCGCATGTTCAGGTCCTTGAAGCTGTAGAACGGCAGATTGCTGACCATGCTCAACCCGGCAAACACGGCCAGCGCGGCTGCATACCAATGAACTGATTCGCCGCTAATCTCATAGTCGTGCATCACCCAGACAAATCCGGCGATGAGTGCCGCAGCAGCCGGGCTGGGCAAACCCTGGAAATAACGTTTGTCCACCACGTCGATGTTGGTGTTGAAGCGCGCCAGACGCAACGCGGTCGCTGCGCAATAAATGAAGGCGGCAAACCAGCCCCATTTCCCCAACCCCTTCAATGCCCATTCGTAAACCACCAAAGATGGTGCGACACCAAACGAAACCATATCTGAAAGACTGTCATATTCGGCTCCGAATTCGCTTTGGGTATGCGTCAGCCGAGCCACGCGCCCATCCAGCCCATCCAGCACCATCGCAATGAATATCGCCACGGCGGCATATTCGAAGCGGTTGTTCATCGCCTGCACGATGGCATAGAAGCCCGCGAACAGCGCACCGGTGGTGAACAGGTTGGGCAGCAGATAAATGCCGCGCCTGCGCAGATTCATCGGTTTACGAGTATTGAATTCGTCCATGTGCCTAGAGTAACCGTTTTAGGCCAACACTGCCAAGATGGTCGTGGTTGCCGAGTCCTTGTCGCCGATGCTGACTTTCACGTTGACATCCAACAGCTGATAGACATCATCTCGTGAACCGAAGCGAATGAAGCCGTTTACATTGCACAGAATACGAAATGCAATGTGGAGGGGTAGTGGTCATAGTCGTTAGTTGGAAGCCAAAGCATCGTCTTTAACTAACGACTAGCGTTTAGCGACTGTCTCTAGTTTTTAGACTGATCCACCAGCTTGTTCTTGCTGATCCACGGCATCATCGAACGCAACTGGGCACCGACTTTTTCAATCGGATGCTCGGCATTCAAACGTCGGCGTGCGGTCATTTCCGGATAGTTGGTGCGGCCTTCCAGGATGAATTGCTTGGCATAGGAACCGTTCTGGATATTGTTCAGGCACTCCTTCATCGCGGCACGTGCTTCGTCTCCTATCACGCGATGGCCGGTCACGTATTCACCGTATTCCGCATTGTTGGAAATCGAGTAATTCATGTTGGCGATGCCGCCTTCGTACATCAGGTCGACGATCAGCTTGAGCTCGTGCAGGCACTCGAAATAGGCCATTTCCGGCGCGTATCCCGCTTCGGTCAATGTTTCAAAACCGGCCTTGACCAGCTCCACCGCACCTCCGCACAACACCGCCTGTTCGCCGAACAGGTCGGTCTCAGTCTCTTCACGGAAGTTGGTCTCGATCACGCCGCCCTTGGTACCGCCGTTGGCTGCCGCATAGGACAGTGCGATATCCTTGGCCTTGCCGGATTTGTCCTGAAACACCGCGATCAGGGTCGGGACGCCGCCGCCCTTCAGATATTCAGAACGCACCGTGTGTCCCGGGCCTTTTGGCGCGATCATGATCACATCAACATCCTCGCGCGGCACGATCTGGTTGTAATGCACATTGAAACCATGAGCAAAGGCCAGTGCCGCGCCCTTCTTCATATTCGGTGCCACCAGCTTGTTGTAGATGTCCGCTTGCTGCTCGTCCGGCAGCAGAATCATGGCCACATCGGCATTCTTCACCGCATCGGCGATTTCCATCACCTGATGTCCGGCACTGACGGCCTTTTTCCATGAAGCGCCGTCTTTGCGCAGACCGACCGTCACGTTGACGCCGGACTCCTTCAGGTTCTGGGCATGAGCATGGCCTTGCGAGCCATAGCCGATGATGGTTACTTGCCTGCCCTTGATCAGGGACAGATCTGCGTCTTTGTCGTAGTAAACTTTCATGTTGCCCTCTTTGGTAAAATAAAAAATAAGCTTGTAGCCCGTAGCGGGTAGCTTGTAGCCAGTAGCTCTTGGGGTTGAAGCGCTACCCGCTACAAGCTACCAGCCACAAGCTACAATTTCAAAATCCGCTCGCCTCGCCCGATGCCGGAAGCACCGGTGCGCACCGTTTCCAATATCGGCTCACGCCCGATCGCCCGCAGAAAATCATCCAGCCTGGCGCAGGTATCGGTCAGCTCTATGGTGCAGGTACGATCCGAAACATCTATGATGCGGCCCTGAAAGGTATCCATACTGTGCTTGAACTCTTCGCGCGCCGCTGTTTGAGCGCTCACCTTGACCAGCATCAGCTCGCGCTCGAGATGTTCGCCTTCGCTCAGATCCATCACCGCCGCCACGTCGATCAGTTTATTCAGCTGTTTGTTGATCTGCTCGATGACCGCATCCGAACCGCTGGTGACGATGGTCATGCGCGACAAGGTCGGGTCTTCCGTCGGGGCGACTGCCAGCGACTCGATGTTATAACCCCGTGCCGAGAACAGCCCGGCCACACGAGACAAAGCACCCGCTTCGTTTTCCATCAGCAGAGAAATGATGTGCCGCATTACAACTCCTCCGCCAGTATCACTTCAGACAGACCCTTGCCGCCCGGCACCATCGGAAACACGTTTTCGGTCGGGTCAGTTTGGAAATCCATGAACACCAGATCGTTCTTGCGCGAGAAGGCCTCTCGCAAGGCCGGTTCAACATCTGAAGGTTTATCGATGCGTATGCCGATATGCCCATAAGCCTCGGCCAGTTTTACAAAATCCGGCAAAGCATCCATATAGGATTCCGAGTAGCGGTTGCCGTGGAAGAACTCCTGCCATTGCCGCACCATGCCCAGATAACGGTTGTTCAGCATCAACACTTTGATTGGCAGATGGAACTGCTTGCAGGTGGACAGCTCCTGGATGTTCATCTGGATACTGCCCTCGCCGGTGACGCAGGCCACCGTTGCGCCCGGATTGATCAGTTGCACTCCCATCGCGGCAGGCAAGCCAAAGCCCATCGTGCCCAGGCCGCCGGAGTTGATCCAGCGGCGCGGTTTGTTGAACTTGTAATATTGCGCTGCCCACATCTGATGCTGGCCGACATCCGAGGTGACGAACGCATCTCCACCGGTGATCTCGTATAGCTTCTCGATCACGAATTGCGGCTTGATGATCTCGGTTGAATTTTTATAGCGCAACCCACCGCCCTTAACGCGCCACTCATTCACTTGTTTCCACCATGCGGCAAGGTCTGTCGTATCTGGTTTCCGTTTGCTGCTGCGCAATTCGTCCAGCAATTGATCCAGCACCAGCTTCAGATCACCGACCACCGGCACATCCACCTTGACGCGCTTGGCGATGGAAGAAGGGTCGATATCGAGATGAATGATCTTGCGCGGCACCTGGGCGAAATGTTCGACGTTGCCGATCACGCGGTCGTCAAAACGCGCACCGATGGCGATCAGCACATCGCAGTATTGCATCGCCATGCATGCTTCATAGGTGCCATGCATCCCCGGCATCCCGACGAACTGCTTGTCGCTGGCGGGATAACCGCCCAAACCCATCAGGGTGTTGGTACAGGGGAAACCAAGCAGGCGCACCAGATCGGTCAATTGCGCAGCAGCACCGGACAGCACCACGCCACCGCCGCTGTATATCATCGGGCGCTTGGCTTCCAGCAATAATTGCGCGGCTCGCTTGATCTGTGCGCTGTCGCCCTTGCCGGCCGGACTGTAGGAGCGAATATTGACGCTATCCGGGTAGACGAATTCGGTTTTATGGTTGGATATGTCTTTCGGAATATCCACCAGTACCGGCCCGGGACGACCTGACTTGGCCAGGTAAAACGCCTTCTTGATGGTCGGCGCAATGTCCTTCACATCCTTGATCAAGAAATTATGTTTCACGCAGGGCCGGGTAATGCCTACGGCATCGACCTCCTGGAAGGCATCTTCACCGATGGCATAGCTGGGTACCTGACCGCTGATGATCACCATCGGGATCGAGTCCATATACGCCGTGGCTATCCCCGTCACCGCATTGGTGATCCCGGGACCGGATGTGACCAAAGCGACGCCCACATTTTCCGAAGAACGCGCATAGCCATCCGCCGCATGTATCGCAGCCTGTTCATGACGGACCAAGATATGCTTGACCTTGTCTTGCTGAAACAGTGCGTCATAAATATGCAGCACCGCGCCGCCAGGGTAGCCGAATATGTATTCAACCCCCTCTTCCTGCAAACAGCGGATAGCGATCTCCGCGCCGGTCAACTCCATCACAAACACCCTAGATTTAAGCCCAAAAAGACCTCGTAAGATAAAGCCTCACAGCGTTTTGGTCAACCTTTGCCGTGCTATTGATATGGTTTCAAGCGATATGAATGACTATTTGTTACCATGTTCGCACTTTCAAGAGGTAATAAAACTGAGTACTTCCGCCGAATTAAGCCAATTTCTCAGCAGCGTCGAACGTCGTGCATTCAAGCACGCATTGTTTGCCGTTCGTGATGAGCATATTGCTTTAGACATCGTTCAGGATGCGATGCTCAAGCTCGCAGAAAAATATGGCGGCAAACCTGCAGAAGAGCTGCCACTGCTGTTCCAGCGCATCCTGCAAAATACCATACGCGATCACTACCGCAGGCAAAAGGTCAGAAACGCTTGGGTTACCCTGTTTTCCGGCATGCAATCCAAACACGAGGAAGAAGAATTCGATCCGCTTGATGTTCTTGAGGACAGTGAAAATCAGTCCGTCCCTGCCGCGCCGGACACCTCATTTCAGCAGAAACAGCTCATCGCGTTGATCGAACATGCACTGAGTGACCTTCCGGCACGTCAACGTGAAGCCTTCCTGCTGCGTTACTGGGAGGGATTGGATACAATTGAAACGGCAGCAGCGATGGGCTGCACAGAGGGAAGTGTGAAAACCCACTGTTCACGAGCGACTCACGCTCTCGCTGCAGCTCTTAAGAAGAAAGGAGTCGAACTGCCATGACCAACGAACTGAACCCGGTAAAGATCGCCCAATTGCTGACACAAGGCACCCGGCAATTGAATACAAACACTATATCCGCATTAGCCGATGCGCGCCAGAACGCGCTCAAAAGGCAATTGGTACGTGCACCGGTAGCCGCGCTTAGCACAGGGCGCTGGACACATAATCTGCTGCCACACTCGCTCCAGCAATGGCTGGTCACTGGGCTTCTTGTGTTTATACTCATGATTACAGCGGGTTATTTGCAGCACGCTCAAGAGCAACAGATCAGCGAACTTGATGTGGCGATCCTGACCGACGACCTGCCGATCGAAGTATTCGTCGATTGAATCATAACTGCATCTTTATAAAGACATTCCGTGAGCACCAGATCATTCTTAACTGGAATATTATTGTTTCTGTTTCTGACCTCACCACCGGTTAGTGCTGCACCTGAGTCATGGCAATCCCTTTCCCGAGCGCAACAGGAAGCGCTCGCGCCGTTGGCGCAACAATGGGACAGCTTGCCGGAGTCGCAGCGGCATCGCCTGCTCAAAACCGCCAAGCGCTATTCACACCTGACACCGGAACTCAAGCAACGCTTTCACGAGCGTTTGACGGTTTGGAGCAAACTCACCCCGGAACAACGCGAGGCCGCGCGTGAAAAGTATAAAGCCTTTAAAAAAGTACCCCCCGAACACCGCGAGCAGGTAAAGCAGATTTTCCAGAAAGAACAGGCAATAAAAGCCCAGCAAGCTGCCAGTGGCGTTCCCGAGACAGTCAAGGGGAAGTAAATCAGAATTGCCGTTTCGCTACGCAACTTGATTTTCACTTATTAATTATCGTCGCTCGGTCCACCAAAGCATCGTCATCCCAAACAACAAATACACGCCCGTCATCGCCGTTGCGCTGATAAAGGGCTGCCAGTCGTTGAGCGCGCCCAGGCTGCCAACCAGCCGTCCAAAAAAATGAAAGGACAGTCCTAGCACGATACCCATGAATACCATCGCACTGATACCGCCTGCACGACGATGGTAAGATGCGAACGGCAGCGCCAGTATCATCATCACCATGGTCGATAACGGATAAACCAGCTTGCTCCACATCGCGATTTCATACCGCCCGCTCTTTTGGCGGTTGTCGCGCAAGTGTTCGGCATATTGATAAAGGTGCCACGCCGACATCTGCTCGGGCACAACCAGCAACACGCTGAATATTTCCGGATTCAATGCCGAACGCCACTCCAGACTTGGCCGGCTGGTGACGGTCACACCCTGTTCGCCAAAACTCGTCTCCATGACCTCCTCAAGTTGCCAGACCCCTTGTTCGACAAAGCTTGCCCGCTTGGCATTGGTTATATCCCGCAAATGATAAGTTTCATCGAATCGGTAGATGTCGATATTCAACAGGCTGGTGTCAGGCATCACATTCTTCACATTCACGAAACTGTGTTCGTCCTTGACCCACACGCCGGAGCGGAATTCCTTAAGCGAAACCTGTGCGTTCTGGGCCTTCAAACGTAATTTCTGCGCCATACGCTCGCTTGGTGGCGCAAGCAATTCACCACAAACAAAGCTCAATATCACCAGAGGCACGGCGATCTTGAACAGCGCGCCGACCATCTGAGCTAGCGATGCACCGGAAGCCCGAAAGACGGTCATCTCCGAATTGGCAGCCATCTGCACCAGCGCAAAGATCGTGCCCACCAGCACCACCACCGGAAACAATTCGTATATGTGCCCGGGTACGGTCAGCAACACGAACAGCAGCACATAGCCCAGATGATATTGCCCCTCCCCGATCGAGTTCAATTCACGGATGAAGTCCAGGAAGGCAAACAACATCAATAGTGCGGCGAGCACCAGCGCGACGCTGGCGTAAATCTCCCGGCCCAGATAGCGTGTCAACAGATTCATATCCTCACCTCGCTCCCCTATCGACCGGGGCAGATGATGCGGGAGTATCGCTTGTGGGGCCAATAGCCGGGGAAGGTCGTTTATCAGCCATTATCCTGGATAGCGAAAACAGCGTCATGCGCCGATAGAACATCAGCACGGTGATCATCAGCATCACCGCATGAATCCCCCACAGTCCGATATTCGGAGAAATCTTTCCCTGCCCCACCCAGGTGTTGCTGACACTGATCATGTTGCTGTAGAGCATATACAGAACGATCGCCAGGATCAGATTCAGCGATCGTCCGGCACGCGGATTGACGTAACCCAAAGGGATCGCCAGCAGCGCAAGCAACGCCGCACTGATCGGCAGTCCCAGCCGCCAATGCAGCTCGGATAGATTCCAGGCCGTGGGGTTGCGCCACAACTCCGGCGTGGACATGGTGCGCAGCCAAATGCGCGTCTGCTTGGCCGGCACGCTGTCGATTCGTATCGCGTAGCGCTCGAACTCGACGATGCTGAAATCGCGCTGCCCGGTCTTCCCTTCGTAACGCGTGCCATTGAAAAGCACCAGAAAGCGATCACCATTCGGCAGCGTCTCCTGCAATCCCTGTCGCGCCACCATCGTTCCTATTTTGCCGTTCTGTTCGGACTGGACAAATACGTTGCCGATACGTTTCGAACCCGTATCCACGTTCTCGATGAAATACACCCGATCTGCCTGCTTCGACTCGCGGAACATGCCCGGGGTGGCGGCAGTCACATCGTCGCGACTTTCCAGTTTACTCCTGAACTCATCGGCCTTCAGCAATGCCCACGGGGTCAGTACCATGCTGAGCAACGCAATCAACGCCACCACCGGAACGGCATACCATAGCACCGGACCAATCCAGCGCGTCAGGCCGATGCCGGAGCAGAACCACACCACCATCTCGCTGTCCCGGTAACAACGCGACAATGTCACCAAGACGGAGACGAACAGACTGATGGAAAGCAGCACCGGCAAATAGTTCATGGCGCTGAAGCCGAGCAGAGCCAGCACCCCATCCACCGAGATCCTGCCGCTGACCGCCTCGCCTAACAATCGTATCACTTGGCTGACCACCACAATGCCGAGCAACACTGCAAACACCAACAAACCATTGCTGACCAACTCACCCACCAAAGCGCGCTGAAAGATGCCCTTTCTAAACGGCTTTGACTTTATGCGTTGAGTTTGCGGATAATCGGGCATCTGAGTGTGGATTTATTCAATAAGGAGCAACACGTGGAATTTAGCATAAAACAAAGCCTTCCGGAGAAGCAGCGCAGCGGCTGCGTAGTTGTAGGTGTATATGAAGGCGGAAAACTCTCGGCTGCGGCACAGTTGCTGAACAAAGCTACCAAGCACGCGCTCAGCGACCTTGTCTCACGCGGCGACATCAGCGGCAAATCCGCATCCACGCTGTTGTTACACAAACTTCCGGGCATCGCCGCAGAGCGAGTTCTATTGGTCGGACTCGGCAAACCTGGCGAATTGAACTACAAGACCAGCCTGGAGATCCTGCGAGCCACTTTCAGTGCATTGAATGGCACTCCAGCCAAGGATGCCGTCTTGTATCTGGTCGACGAAGGTATAGGCAAGGATGCCCCATGGGTCATCAGGCAAGCGGTGTTCACTGCCGCAGAACAGGGATTCCGCGCCGACGGACTGAAGAGCAAACCCGCCAAGGCAGCGACGCTGAAAAACATCACCTTCGGTACGCTGGATAAACCGGCTGCTGCGTTGAAATCCGCGCTCGATCAGGCCAGCGCGACCGCACATGGCATGGGACTCGCCAAGACACTGGGCAACTTGCCCGGCAACGTCTGCACACCGGCCTATCTCGCCACTCAAGCGCTGGGGCTGGCCAAGGCGCACAAATCCATCAAGACCACCGTGCTGGAAGAGAAAGCCATGCAGAAACTGGGCATGGGTTCTTTCCTTTCCGTCACACGCGGCAGCGCGCAACCGGCCAAGCTGATCACGCTGGAATATCACGGCGCGGATAAAAAACAGAAGCCCGTCGTACTGGTCGGCAAAGGCATCACGTTCGATTCCGGCGGCATCTCGCTCAAGCCGGGCGCCGAGATGGACGAGATGAAATATGACATGTGCGGCGCAGCCAGCGTACTAGGCACGATACAGGCCATCGCTGAAATGGGATTGAAACTCAACGTGGTCGGCGTCATCCCCACTTGCGAGAACATGCCCAGCGGCACGGCAACCAAACCCGGCGACATCGTCACCAGCATGTCCGGACAGACCATCGAGATACTCAACACCGATGCTGAAGGTCGCCTCATCCTGTGCGACGCACTGACCTATTCCGCCAGGTTCCAGCCGGATACCGTGATCGATATCGCGACGCTCACCGGTGCCTGCGTGATCGCGCTGGGTCACGTGGCCAGCGGCTTGTTCAGCAATGAAGACAAGCTCGCCAAAGAGTTGTTGGCAGCGGGCGAACAAGCGCACGACCGCGCCTGGCAACTGCCGCTGTGGGAAGACTATCAACCGCTGCTGGACAGCAACTTCGCCGACATGCAGAACATCGGCGGGCGCGCCGGTGGAACCATCACCGCCGCCTGCTTCCTGTCGCGCTTCACCAAGGATTACCGCTGGGCGCATCTGGACATCGCCGGCACCGCCTGGAAATCCGGCAAGGAAAAGGGTGCAACCGGGCGTCCGGTGCCGCTGCTCACGCAGTATTTGATCAACCGCGCCCAGAAATTGTGACCGGGAAATCATGACCAAAGTGGATTTCTATACCGGCTCGAAAGACAAGTTGCACACCGCTTGCCAGTTGAGCCACAAAGCGATGCAGAATGGGATTCGGGTGATACTCAGCACACCTGACGCGGCAAGTAATGACGCCCTCGACAAATTGCTATGGCATTTTCCTGCCACTTCGTTCATCCCTCACTGCCGTGTCGATTCCGAAGAAGCAGCACAAATGCCCGTGGTGCTTAATCAGGGCGGAGAGAAATTCCCGCATCACGAACTGCTGATCAACCTGCACGATGAATGCCTGCCATTCTTCAGCCGCTTCGAACGTGTCATAGAAATCATCAGCAGCAACGCAGAAGACAGCCGGTTGGGGCGATTGCGTTTCAAGTTCTACCGCGATCGCGGTTATGAGCTGCGCCATATTGATTTGGCTGTAAACAATTTAACCGGGGCACAGCACGAATGAATTCTATCCGGCTTCCTGGCGATCATCCTGGCAGCGACCCTTCGGACAAATTGCCTGTATTGACGCAAGTGGCTGACCCGGCGACAACGGAAATCTTGCCGACATTGACCGAGATCATCGCGAAAACAGATCCGCATTCTGCTCTCGGCGCAAAAGAACAGCAGCTGATCCTGCAACAACTCGAGCAACACATCGAAACCCTGCTCTCCCAGAAGCTCGTCTTGCGGCTGGAACAATTGCAGCGCCAGGCTGTTAAGCAGGCCGTCAGCGAATTGAGGGCGGAGTTGCCGAAACTGCTGCGAGATGCGCTGAAAGCGCATCTCGAATCACGCCAGCTGGGCAATTGATGGATAGTCCAGTTACGATTCCGCTATAATCGCGCCCCCGTCGACATAAGCATCGACTTGGCTGGTGAAATTTGCCGGCAAGCTCGAATGGTCAGTCGCTTTATCAAGCCCATAGCGGACTATCCGCCGCAAAATATCGCACCAAAAGGTAATGTAATGGAACTCGCCAAAAGTTTCGAACCGAAACTGATCGAATCGCACTGGTACCCCAAGTGGGAAGAATCCGGTTATTTCAACGCCGGGCTAGCCCCGAATAATGCCGACAACTTCTGCATCCTGCTCCCCCCGCCGAATGTCACCGGCACGCTGCACATGGGTCACGGCTTCAACCAGACCCTGATGGATGCGCTGACCCGCTATCACCGCATGAAGGGCGACAACACGCTCTGGCAACCGGGAACCGATCACGCCGGGATCGCTACCCAGATCGTCGTGGAGCGCCAGCTCGACGCACAAGGTATTTCGCGCCATGATTTGGGACGGGAAAAATTCATCGAGAAAATCTGGGAATGGAAAAGATTTTCCGGCGACACCATCACGCGCCAGATGCGCCGCCTCGGCACCTCGCCGGATTGGTCGCGCGAACGCTTCACGATGGACGAAGGTTTGTCGCGTTCCGTCACCGAGACCTTCGTGCGCCTGTACAACGAAGGCCTGATCTATCGCGGCAAACGCCTGGTGAACTGGGATCCCAAGCTGCACACCGCCGTATCGGATCTGGAAGTGGTGCAGGAAGAAGAGGACGGCTTCATGTGGCACATCCGCTATCCGCTCGCCGAAAAGGATAGCATGCATGGTCTGACATATCTGACCGTCGCCACCACCCGCCCCGAAACGATGCTCGGCGACGTTGCGGTGATGGTACATCCGGAAGATGAACGCTATAAGCATCTGATCGGCAAACAAGTGAAATTGCCATTATGCGAACGCAACATCCCCATCATCGCCGACGATTACGTGGACAAGGATTTCGGCACAGGTGTTGTAAAGGTCACGCCCGCGCATGACTTCAACGACTATGCGGTGGGACAGCGGCACAATCTTCCACAAATCTGCATCCTCACACTCGATGCAAAGATCAATGAGCACGCACCAATCAAATACCAGGGTATGGACCGCTTCGTTGCTCGCAAGCAGATCGTTGCCGATCTGGAAGATGCGGGTGTGTTTGAAAAAGCAGAGAAGCACAAACTCAAAGTACCGCGAGGTGACCGCACCGGCGTGGTGATCGAGCCGATGCTGACCGACCAGTGGTTCGTCGCGATGAGCAAACCGGGCGCTCAGGGTAAGAGCATCACCGAGCAGGCGCTGGAATGCGTCGCATCCGGCGAGATCAAGTTCCATCCCGAAAACTGGGTGAATACCTACAACCAGTGGCTGAACAACATCCAGGACTGGTGCATCTCGCGCCAACTGTGGTGGGGACACCAGATTCCCGCGTGGTACGGCGTGAACGGGGAAGTGTTCGTCGCGCACGACCAGGCTGAGGCTCGCCGTTTGGCGGACAAAGCCGGGTACGCCGGACAACTCGACCGCGACAACGATGTGCTTGACACCTGGTTCTCCTCTGCGCTGTGGCCGTTCTCGACGCTGGACTGGACACCGGAATATCCGGCCAAGTCCAATCCCGCGCTCGATATGTATCTGCCTTCTTCGGTGTTGGTGACCGGCTTCGACATCATCTTCTTCTGGGTAGCGCGCATGGTGATGATGACCAGGTACATCACCGGCAAGATCCCGTTCAAGGACGTATACGTGCACGGTCTGATTCGCGATGCGGAAGGCCAGAAGATGTCCAAGTCCAAGGGAAATGTATTAGACCCCATCGACCTGATCGACGGCATCGGCATCGAAGACCTGGTGAAAAAACGCACCACCGGCCTGATGAATCCGAAAGATGCCGAGAAGATCGAGAAGCGCACGCGCAAGGAATTCCCCGATGGCATCCCGGCGTTCGGCACAGATGCCCTGAGGTTCACCTTCGCCTCGCTCGCCTCGCCGGGCCGCGACATCAAGTTCGACATGCAGCGCTGCGAGGGTTATCGCAACTTCTGCAACAAATTGTGGAACGCCACACGCTTCGTGCTGATGAACTGCGACGGCAAGGATGTTGGGTTGGATGAATCGCTGCCGCTGGAATACACCGACTTTGACAAAGCAATGATCAGCGTGTTGCAACTGGCTGAAAGTGAGATGGCGAAACACTTTGCCGATTACAGATTCGATATGGCCGCGCGCACCATTTATGAACTGGTGTGGAACGCTTATTGCGACCGGTATGTAGAACATGCCAAGGTGCAAATCGCCAACGGCGGCGAGGCCGAACAACGTGCCACGCGACGCACGCTAGTGCGCGTGCTCGAAGCTATCTTGCGTCTGGCACACCCTATTATTCCTTTCATCACCGAAGAGCTGTGGCAAAAGGTTGCGCCGCTCGCTGGTAAGTCCGGCGAAAGCATCATGCTGCAACCCTACCCGCAAGCCGATGCGAGCAAGATCGACACGGTGGCGATCGAACAGATCGAATTGCTGCAAGAGATGGTCACCACAAGCCTCAAGCTGCGCAGTGACATGAAGCTATCACCTGCGCTGAGAGTGCCACTGAGCGTAAGTGCCAGTGCCGGAGCTGCAGCCATCCCAATCTCCTTCCTCCCCCACTTGCAAGCGCAAGGCAAGCATAGCGAAGTTAGAGTTCTGGATGAATTGCCGGATACCGACGCGCCCGTCGCCATCAATGAGAAATTTGGCGTGATGCTGAATATCGAAATTGACGTGGACGCCGAACGTGAACGACTGGACAAGGAAATCACACGCCTGGCCAACGAAATCGCCAAGGCACAGGCCAAGCTGGTCAATGCCAGCTTCGTAGATCGCGCCCCGGCAACCGTGGTAGCACAAGAGCGCAAGCGCTTGGAAGAATTTGGAACGACAATCGCGAAGTTACAAGCTCAGCGCAGCAAGCTGGGGTAACCTAAAACCCCTCCTAGCCTCCCCTTGTCATAACCAGCGACTTGGCCATCGCTGTTTGATGGCCTAGTCGAGTGGCTAGTTGTTTTATCAGGGGAGGAATATCTCGGCACGTGCTTTTCTCCTCCCCTGACAAGGGGAGGGCGGGAGGGGTTGGATTTTTACCTGCGGCGGATCAGGAAAATAAATTCACCATCCTGCACCGTTGACGACAACAACTCATTGCCGGTCTTCCGGCAGAACTCCGCAAAATCGTTAGGCGCACCTTTGTCGGTTGCGACGATTCTGAGCAACTGACCGCTGGCCATTTGCGACAGCGACTTTTTGGCACGCAGTATGGGCAGCGGACAGGCCAGCTGCCGGGCATCCAGATCGACATCGAATTCCATCATATCGCAATCGGCAAACCGGCCTGCCCCCATGCGGAGATGCCGCCTAGCAGGTTATAAGCTTCGGCAAATCCGTTCGCGGCGGCAAATGCGGCAGCCTGCCCGGAACGTCCGCCTGTCTGGCAGTAAAAAACGGTGGCGGCGTTCTTGTCAATCTCGTGCAAGCGCAACGGCAGCAAATGCAACGGCAGTGACTCACCCTGCGGGATCTTGCCGCGAGCCACTTCCGCATCGGTTCGCACGTCCAGCAAGCGCAGGCCACCCTGCTGCAACATGGACTGAAGTTCAGCGACGGTGATATTTCTGAATCCGTTGTTACTCATGATTCCCGGCATTTCCCTATTCCTGTTCTATTTGACTCTGATCCGACAACAATAGCGAGATACGGGTGTTCGCGACCGACAGCCGTTTCACCAGCATGCGCAGAAACGCTTCGCTGAACTGGAAACGGCATCCGGTTGTGGCATGCGCCAGCATATCCGGGTTGATCTCGATCAGCACCACATCGTTCTTGGCGATCACGTCGGAACCCCGCTTGAAATCTTTTTCCAAGAGGTGTGCCATTTCACCAAAGCAGTCACCGCGATGCAACAGGCTCAACAGTCTGCCCTGCTTGACCACACGTACCGTGCCTTGCGCAACTATGTAGAAAAAACGCCCGTTTTCCCCGTCACGGAGTATGTACTCAGCCTCGGGAACCTTGCGCCACTCACTGGTACGCAGCACCTCCCAAAGTTCGACATCGCTGAAATTCTTGAAGAAAGCCAAACTGCGCAAGGTATCGAACTTTTCGGTGTCGAAGATCTCTTTCTGGGACGGTACGACATTATTGAAAAATCCGACCAGGTCGCTCGCGAACTCCTCCCAGTCCTGATAACGCCTGGCCGTATCTTTCTCCATTGCGCGGCGCACGATCCTGTCCAGTTCCGCCGGCATTTCCGGGCGGAACGAGCTGGGTGGCGCGGGCTCGATGTTGATGATGTGGTAAATCATGCTGTAGTTGTTGCTCGCATCGAACGGCAGTTTTCCGGTAAGCAACTTGTACATCACCACCCCCAGCGAATATATATCCGTCTGGTGGGTCAGCTTGAGCTCCTTGACCTGCTCCGGTGACATATAGGCCGGCGAACCGACCCCGGACACTTGCGTGCTTTGATTGGTCTGCAGCGCGGCTGCGCCGAAATCGAATATCCTGATATCGGTTTCACCCTGCAACAGGATATTGGCCGGCTTGATGTCGCGATGGATCACCCCCTGGTGTTGGGCATACTCAAGCGCCTTGCAGCACTTGTAGGTGATTTCCGCGATGGTACTGATCGGCAACAGGTGGTCAACTTCGGCGAATCTTTCCAGCGTATTGCCCTCGACGTATTCCATCACCATGTAGTTGAGGTCGCCCTCCATCACCGCATCGAGGATTTTCACGATATGCGGATGGGATAATTTTCCGGCCAGCGAAGCTTCGGTCATCAACAGCTTGCGAAAGACCTTTTCGCGGCCCGGATCCTTCAGTATCTTCAGGTCGAACAACTTGATGGCCACCTGCTGCTTGTTGAACTCGTCGGTGGCCAGGTACACAGTACTGGTCGCCCCGCTGCCAAGTTCGCGCACGATCTTATATTTTCCGATTTTGTCCATTTTCGAATGCCGGATTAAAAACAACGCAATTCTGCGCACTTTGCCTTGCGCTGTCCATACGGAAACACCGTTGGGCGATGATAAAGCGCCAGGCAGTGTGAACCTGAAGCAAAAACAACTATCATACTGGCCATGAAAATACTGACTCTGGCACTGCTACTGTGCTTTTCACCCTGCGCAGTGAGCGATGGGCTGCCCGACCTGGGGGATGTCTCGCAAATCGCGCTTACCCCGCTGCAGGAGCGCCAGATCGGGCAACAGAGCATGATGGAGATTCGCGCCAGCAAACAATTCCTCGACGATCCCGAGGTCAACGACTACCTCAATCAGCTCGGCTCCAGACTGGTTGAGAACAGCACCGAGCCCGGTCTGGGCTTCGAGTTTTTCGCGATCAACGACTACAACATCAACGCATTTGCGATGCCGGGCGGTTTCGTCGGCGTGAACACCGGTTTGCTGCTTACCGTACAAAGCGAGTCGGAACTGGCTGCCGTGCTGAGCCACGAGATCGCCCACGTCACCCAACACCATCTGGCGCGCATGATAGCGGGGCAACAAGGGGACAGCCTGGCGTCGATGGCCGCCATCGCAATCGCGATACTCGCCGCACGCACCAACCCCCAAGCAACGGAAGCCGCGATCGCCAGCGTCCAGGCGCGCGCAATACAGAAACAGCTCGATTTCACCCGCACCCACGAGCAGGAGGCGGATCGGATCGGCCTGGATATTTTGCAGAAATCGAATTTCAATACCCACGCGATGCCGGAATTCCTGGCCCGCCTGCAACGGGCCACCCGGCTGCTGGAAGGCAATGCGCCGACCTATCTGCGCACCCATCCGATCACCACCGATCGTGTCGCAGACATCGAAAACCGCGTGCAAAAACAACCTTACCGCCTGATTCCCGACAGCCTGGATTTTCAACTGGTGCGCACCAAGCTGATCGCCGCGCAAAAGACCGCAATGGATGCGATTACCTATTTCACCGACGCGCTGGGCTCACAGAAACACGGCAACCCGATCGCGCAACGCTATGGGCTGGTTGGAGCGCTGTTGCGCAACAACGAAATCGACCGCGCAACCCAGGAACTGGCGATCCTGCGCAAACAGGTCAGATCCAGTCCGATGTCCGGGAATAGTGCCATGCTGGAAACGCTGGCCGGCCAGGTGAAACGAGCCGAGCAAAACCCCGCTGCAGCGCTGGCGTTCTACCAAACCGCGGTACAAAGCTACCCGCAGCATCGCGCACTGATCTACGACTACGCCGAATTGCTGCTGCAAAACGATCAGGCGGAAGCCGCCGCCAAACTGCTCACCTCACAAGTCACCCGCCACCCCAGCGACACCACGCTGTATGACCTGCAGGCCAGGGCCTACGCGATGCAGGGCAAGGTTCTGGAACAGCACCAGGCGCAAGCCTACAGCTACGCCTGGCAGGGTAATCTGTACGCCGCACTGGAACAACTCAAGCTGGCGAAACAGGCGGGCGGCAGCTTTTACCAACTCTCGATGGTGGAAAGCGATATCCGCGAGTTGCGCGAGATGCTGGATGCGCGCGGAAAACCGTAGCCGTTTTGTTCAAGCCCGATAAAAAAAGCCCCTCTCGCGAGGGGCTTTTTCTTGCTGCAACCACCCTGAGGTAACCCAAGGCAGTTTTATGATGCCTGTTTAAGAGCAGGACTTCGGCAAAACTGCAGCCGGGATGAGGGTAGCAGCGGCACCAACTACCGCTGCATCGTTTAAGCCAGGCGCCTCGGATCCTATAGTTGTAACCACGTCCGCAATAGTACCCTGGAAGGTATCGGCGGTATCGTCGCCATTGGCGCAGGTCCATGCACCGGTGTTTGCGTTATAGAACATATGCACCTTCACGCCAGTACCTCCGTTCAACAGCTTGCTGCTCACACCAAGATCCTTGAACTTCGACACCACACTGAACCTGGATGCAGTTCCAGTGGCAGTCGCATCACCAATCTTGACATACTCAACATATTTGCCTGAGGTAATCGCGCTAACACCGCTTGCGGTACCGATTTCGAACAGCCCGCTGGTTGTATACAACTCAGTCAATGGTGTTTTCAAGCCATCCATCAACACAAATGCTTCCGAAGCTTGGGCACGTGCGGTGTAGTCGCCGTAGGCAGGGATCGCCACTGCAGCCAGAATGCCGATGATCGCTACCACGATCATCAATTCGATCAGCGTAAAACCTTTTTGAATGTTCTTCATGTGATGCTCCTTTTGATATTAAACACACACGACGTGTGTCGCTGAATTAGGCAGCAATAGCCGTGCCAGCTTCGCCAAATCTTGCTTAATAACTGCCATCGAAACTTGGCTAACGCCTCCACACGATATTCAATATATTGATTTGCTTGAATTATAATTCTTCTTCCGCAACAGTTTGGCCGCATCCTGGCCGCGTTCGCATCTTGCCGGCAATCCAGACGACTACCCTCCGCCCGCAGGTTCAGCACTCCAATTCCGTCAGCCGATTGACGATTTTCGTCAGTTGGCGCGATGCGCGTCTCTGCAAAGGGATGAAGGTAAGGACAACAACGTGGACACCGTGCCTGTTTCCCCCGGCACCGGGACCTGTCACTGAACGGCCAGCTTGATACCGGGGATCTTGCTCAGGTCCACATCGTCGATCTGCTCGGGGGCCAGGAACTGTTTGGCATAATCGAGATAGACCCGTTCATTGATGAAT
>JBDTPM010000254.1:0-1577 GCA_039932695.1 Gallionella sp.
CGGAACTAAAATTTTCCCCACGCCTTGCATTTGGGCGAACTCTGAATTTTAGAGACACCCTAAGCCGATACGGCATTGTCGCCGCAAATAAAAAAGGCAGCAAACGCTGCCTTTTGCCAGAACGGCAGTGCGAAGTTCGCTTATGCCGTAGCTTTGGTGCCGTATTTCTGACGGAACTTGTCGATGCGACCGGCGGTATCCATGATCTTTTGTGTGCCGGTGTAGAACGGGTGGCATTCGGAACAAACTTCGACGTGCAGGGCTGGCTTGCCCATCACGGACTTGGTCTTGAAGCTGTTGCCGCAACTGCATGTCACGGTGATTTCCAGGTAATTCGGGTGGATGTCTGCTTTCATTTTCTTTCCTTGCTAGTAGTTTGGTGCGGCGGGTGTACGCACCTCCCCTGTACACATTCACAGGGGCGCGCATTATCCATGAAAACAAGGAGCCATGCAAATCCTTATCCGGTCAGCAGCAGCGGTTGATACTTGACCACCTTTGCTGTTCCTGGCGGGCAAACCATGCGCTGCGCGATAGCGGAGCGGTGCCGGAGTGTGCGGCAGCGTGGTGATACAGGTAGCGTTCGTAGCCGTCGTCGCCGCTGAGTTGGCGCAGTGTGCGCCAGAACGAAATGAGAATACTGCTAAGGAAACGCCGATTAAGTCCAAAACTATGGTTCGATACATTTCCCGTTCGCCCCGAGTGCCGCACGCAGTGCGGTGTATCGAGGGGTGCAAACGTGAAACACTCACCACGAACGGACTTAATTGGCGTTACTCTAAATCTCAGTCGCGTACCCATGCTTCCTCCAATCGAGTGGGAATGTGCTCGGTTTCACAAATCGGCGGCACCGGCTGGCCGCGCAGATGGCGTGCGCAGATGCGCAGCATGTCGCCGACGATCAGCCACAACAGCACGACGAAGAACAGCACCAATACAGCATCCAGTTGCTGGTTGAAGATCAGTTGCGGCGCGACCGCGGCCTTGTCCGGCGGCAATGCGCCGGATGCAAGTTTGTCGGACATGCTGTTTGCGGCGGCGATGAAACCGATGCGCGGGTCGCTGTCGGTGAGTTTTTGCCATGATGCCGTGGTGGTGATGATCACCAGCCAAACCAGCGGCAGAAAGGTTATCCACGCATATTTGAGCTTGCCGGATTTCACCAGGATGCCGGTGCCCACACACAGTGCGATCGCGGCGAGGATCTGGTTGGAGATGCCGAACAGCGGCCACAGGATGTTCACTCCACCGTTCGGGTCGATCACACCGATATACAAGAAGTAGCCCCATGCTGCCACGACCAGACCGCTGCTCAGCAATACAGAGGGATACCAGGAAGTGCGCCCCATCGCCGGCCACAGGTTGCCGAGCATGTCCTGCAGCATGAAGCGGCCGACGCGCGTGCCGGCATCCAGCGTGGTGAGGATGAAGATCGCCTCGAACATGATCGCGAAGTGATACCACAGCGCGAGCATGCCCTGGCCGAAAGCGCTGCCAAAGATGCTGGCCATGCCCACTGCCAGCGAAGGCGCGCCGCCGGTGCGCGCGAACAGCGTGGCCTCGCCCATCTGTTGCGC
>JBDTPM010000255.1:0-9399 GCA_039932695.1 Gallionella sp.
GATGCGCGCGGCAACATCAAGGCCGACACGGAAAACTACCGCACCAGCAACGATAAGATTTTCGCCGCAGGTGACATGCGTCGCGGGCAATCGCTGGTGGTGTGGGCGATACGCGAAGGCCGTCAATGCGCACGCGCAGTAGATGAATTTTTAATGGGATCTTCCGTACTACCTCGTTAACCCCAACCCCTCCCGGCCTCCCCTTGTCAGGGGAGGTGCCCATCGTCCCTCCCCTGACAAGGGGAGGTTTAGGAGGGGTTGGATTTAGAATTTAATTAACAAAGAGAGAAACATGAACTTCAAACTAAAGAACGACACATTTTTGCGCGCCCTGCTTCGTCAGCCTACCGAATACACACCCCTGTGGATGATGCGTCAGGCGGGCCGCTATCTGCCGGAATACCGCGAGTCGCGCAAACGTGCCGGCAGTTTTCTCGGTCTGTGCAAAAGCCCGGATTTCGCTACCGAAGTGACGCTGCAACCGCTGGATCGCTTCCCGCTGGATGCCGCGATCCTGTTCTCGGATATCCTCACCGTGCCCGACGCGATGGGACTGGGCCTTTATTTTTCCGAAGGCGAAGGCCCGAAGTTCGAGCGTCCGTTGCGTGATGCGGCGGCGATCAAGGCACTGCGCGTGCCGGATGTGGCAAAAGACCTGCGCTACGTGACCGATGCCGTGTCGCAGATCCGCAAAGCACTGGACGGCCGCGTGCCGCTGATAGGTTTTTCAGGCAGCCCGTTCACGCTTTCCTGCTACATGGTCGAGGGCGGCGGCAGCGAGGACTACGCCAAGGTCAAGACCCTGATGTACAACGAGCCCAAGCTGATGCACCATATCCTCGAGGTGACCACACAGGCGGTGATCGCCTACCTGAATGCGCAGATCGAAGCCGGCGCTCAAGCCGTGATGATCTTCGACTCGTGGGGCGGCGTGTTGTCCCATGCGGCATTCCACGAATTCTCGCTGGCTTACACGCATCGCATCGTTGATGGCCTGATCAAGGAAAAAGACGGCGTGAAGATCCCGTCCATCGTGTTCACCAAGGGTGGCGGCCTGTGGATCGAGAGCATCGCCAATACCGGTTGCGACGCAGTGGGTCTGGACTGGACCATGGACATCGGCATCGCCCGCCAGAAGGTCGGCAACAAGGTCGCGCTGCAAGGCAACATGGATCCGGCCGTGCTGTTCGCCTCCCCGGATGCGATCCGCGCCGAGGTTGAACGCATCCTCGGCAGCTACGGTTATGGCAGCGGCCATGTGTTCAATCTGGGCCACGGCATCTCTCAACATTCGAATCCTGAGCATGCGGCAGCACTGGTTGCAGCGGTGCATGAGCTGAGCCGCAAATATCACTAGGCCGGTTGCGTAGTTTGAACAAAAGCCGCAGGTAACTCCTGCGGCTTTTGCATTTCTGCGACAATCGCAATGAATTCTGTCCGAGTGAATATGACTATTGTTCGCGTCGCCCTTGATGTGCCACTGTCCACCCTGTTCGATTACACGGTGGAGGAGGGTATTGAGGTTGCGACGGGTCTGAGGGTGATCGTGCCGTTCGGGCGCAGACAGATGATCGGGGTGGTGATGGAGTGTGTTGCCGCCACAGATGTTTCGCCTGAACGTATCAAGCCGGTGACCCGGGTGCTGCACGACAGCGCGCCGTTGTCGGCGGAGTTGCTCGACCTGCTGCGATTTTGCAGCGACTACTATCGTTATCCTGTCGGGCAGACCGTGCTCCCGGCGTTACCTTCACGCTTGCGTTCGGACAAGCCGGTCGTCAGCAAAACGATCCTGAGTTATCGCCTGAGTGCGAACGGTGCGGCACTCGACATCGAATCTTTTCCCCGGCGTAAAGTAGTTCAGCGGCGCATTCTGGCGAAGCTGGCAGAACAGTCGTGCAATCTGGCGCAACTCAAGGCGTTGTCGGTTACAGCTGGAGCGCAACTTGAAGTTCTCCTGAATGATGGTTATGTCGAACAATGCGACGATGTGTCGCCTGCAGCAAAGCACACCTTCGATAACGCGCATACGCTTACGGTCGAGCAACAGCAGGCGGTGGATGCCGTCGCGCAGTCTCAGGGCTACGCCTGCTTTCTGCTGCATGGGATCACCGGCAGCGGCAAGACCGAGGTGTATGTGCATCTGATACATCAGGTGTTGCAGCCCTGTCCTGAGCCTTGTCGAAGGGGCGGCGGGCAGGTGCTGCTGCTGGTGCCGGAGATCAATCTTACGCCGCAATTGGAAAATTATTTCCGCAACCGCTTCCCTGATGTGAATCTGATCAGCCTTCACAGTGGCTTGTCCGAGGGAGAACGCCTGCTTAACTGGCAGCAGGGACAACTCGGTGTGGCGCAGATCGTACTCGGCACGCGGCTGTCGGTGTTCGCCGAGTTGCCCAGGCTGGCGCTGATCATCGTGGATGAAGAGCACGACAGTTCGTTCAAGCAGCAGGACGGGTTGCGCTATTCTGCACGCGATGTGGCGATCTTTCGCGCCAGCCAGCGCGGAGTACCGATCATACTGGGTTCGGCCACACCGTCGCTGGAGAGTTACTACAATGCGCAAAGCGGGCGGTATCGGATGCTCAGGTTGACCGGGCGAGCCCAAGCCGAAGCGAGGCTGCCCTCAGTGCGCTGCGTCAACATCAACCAGACCGTGATGCACCATGGTATCAGCGAAAACCTGCTGCACGAGATCGGTCAACGTATCGCGCGCAGAGAGCAAAGTCTGATATTCATCAACCGGCGCGGTTATGCTCCGGTGCTGATGTGTACCGGATGCGGCTGGTTATCCGAATGCAAGCACTGCGCGGGCAAGATGGTGCTGCATCTCAAGGACCAGAGATTACGCTGTCATCATTGCGGTTATCAGATACGTGTGCCGAATGCTTGCCCGAGTTGTGGGAATGCCGATCTGCACCCGGTCGGTAGCGGCACACAGCGCGTGGAGTCTGTTTTGCAGGAACACTTTCCGGAGGCGCGCATCCTGCGCGTGGACCGCGACAGCACCCGCAACAAGCGAGCTTGGCAGACCATGCGTGAACAGATACACGCGAATGAAGTGGATATCCTGATTGGCACGCAAATGCTGGCGAAAGGGCACGACTTCCCCGCGCTGACTCTGGTTGGAGTGCTCAATCCGGATAGCGCGTTATACAGCAGCGACTTTCGCTCGCCGGAAAGGCTGTTCGCGCAACTGGTGCAAGTGGGGGGGCGCGCGGGGCGCGCCGAAAAGCCGGGTGAGGTGCTGATCCAGACCGAATTTCCCGATCATCCCTTGTTTCGCGCTCTGCAAGCGCATGACTTCCAAGGCTGGGCGGCTTCACAGCTTGCCGAGCGGCAGATGGCGGGTTTTCCGCCGTTCGTGTATCAGGCCATGCTGCGTGCCGAGGGCAAGCAGGAGAACGAGGTATACCGTTATCTGAATGACGCGCGTTCGGCTGCTGTCGCGCTACAACATGACGTGGAGATTCTCGGCGTAGTACCCGCCGCGATGCCGCGCCGCGCCAACCATGTTCGCGCGCAATTGCTGATACAGGCGACCAATCGCAAAATCATGCAGCAATTTCTGCGCGCTTGGCAGCTTACTCTGGATGAGTACTCGACTAAAAAGCTGCGCTGTTCGCTGGACGTTGACCCGCTGGAGTATTGATGCATCCCCCGAGAGGGGGATGTAAATGCCTGATATGCAGAGGGGTATAATGCGCTCAATCATTTTAGAGAATGGAGAGAGCGATGAAACAGATCCAGCGGTTCACGTTGTGCGAATTGACATTGCCCGTCAAGGTACTTTTTACAGGTTATCTGATGGCCATAGGTTTGGGGTTGCTGATGGCGGGAGCCCAGATCATGCTGACCCACGGCATGGCGGATGGCAAGTTCGGCCTGTCAGTGGATGACATCATATATAGCTACCACGGTAACCACGATGGCCCCAACGCTTCCAAACTTGAAGCCAAGCTGAGTGGATCAATGAAAGACAAAGCACCGCCAGAAGTGCGCATGGCACTGATCAAATGGGTGAACACGGGCGCTTCGGCAAACGAGTGGGAAGACAGCATCAAACCTAAGGTGGTTCAGTATTGCGGCCCTTGCCATTCCAACATGCCTGGATTGGCAAATATCACTGACAAAGCTGTGATGGATGAAATGACAAAACATGATGAAGGGGCTTCGATTACCACGCTGACCCGAGTTTCTCACATCCACCTGTTCGGCATTTCTTTCATCTTTTTCTTTGTGGGATGGATATTCACCTATGCGACCGGATTCTCTCAAATGATAAAGGGAATCCTGATCTTCACGCCGTTCGGCTTCCTGATCCTGGACGTTGCCTCCTGGTGGCTTACCAAATTGAATCCCGGCTTCGCCTGGTTCGTGATCATCGGCGGTTTCGGCTACAGTTTGGCCTCGACGGTGATGATTTTCACTTCGCTGTATCAACTTTGGTTTAAGGATTGCAAACTTCATATTGATAACTGATGAATTCTCTATAATGTGCATTATTCTGGCGAAGTTGATCGGCTTGCCAGAGCAATATTAAAAGTGTATGGTTTATACATGTTATGTATGTGGTATCTACCGGTATGGCCGACATGTGGCCGGTTTGATAAAGCCGCGCCAGCAAGCTTGATCGGCTGTTCACATAATCAAATAATATTATTTTTCTGACCGAGTAATTCACTTTGTGAGGTGTTACATGAATAACAGAATCCTGCCGATCGGTATCGTCGTTGTGGCATTGTCATTCCTGGTGACCACAACTCCAGCGCTGGCAATGGCAGAGGTCAGCTACAAGAAAGATATCCGCCCGATCCTCGACGACTACTGTTTGAATTGCCATAAACCCGGGGGAAAGGGGTACAAGAAGAGCGGACTCGACATGCGCACCTATAAGAGCCTGATGAAGGGCACCAAGTTCGGTACCGTCATCAAGCCCGGTGACAGCTATACCAGTATCCTGGTTCAGGCGGTCGAAGGACGCGTGCATCCCTCCATCAAGATGCCTTATGGGATGAACGGAGGTCTGGCCAAGGACAAGATCGAACTCCTGAGAAAATGGGTGCAGCAAGGCGCCAAGAACAACTGAACATAGTGAAGACCTCTGATCCAGTGACATTCAGATGATGACCGCTTGAGATATGCAAAATGATAACGGATAGAATGCCCGAGTGCTTTAACAAAGAGTGATGTTCATGGAGTCTGACTGGGGAGATGGCAATGGATGAAGTAGATGAGTTGGACGATAGCGGGCGACGCAATTTTTTACTTAAGGTGACATCGGTCGTCAGTGGGGCAGGTGCCGCGGTGGCGTGTTTGCCGTTTGTCGCCAGCATGAATCCGAGTGCCGAACTGTTGGCCAAGGCGAACACGGAGGTCGACCTGTCCGGGATACCGCCTGACGGTATGATTTCTGTGTCTTGGCAAGGCAAGCCGGTGTTCATTCTGCACCGCACCGAAGAAGAGATCAAGGCGATGGCTGCAACCAACGGCGGACTCTATCCTGAGCAGGATAGCGAGCGGGTCAAACAGCCGGAGTGGCTGGTCGTGATCGGTGTCTGCACACATATGGGTTGTGTGCCTAACAGGGAAGGTTCAGGGTGGACTTGCCATTGCCATGGAAGCCAGTATGACGACAGTGGTCGTGTCCTTCGCGGCCCCGCACCGAAAAATCTGGAAGTGCCTCCATACCGGTTTATTGCGGCCAATAAAATCGTGATAGGCGAAGCATAGGAGCCGGCCATGACCAACAAAATCATCAAATGGATAGACCATCGCTTCCCGCTTACCAGCTTCGTAAAACATGAATTGACCGGCTATCCAACGCCGCGCAATCTCAGCTATTTGTGGAACTTCGGCTTTCTGGCCGGCATCGTGCTGATGCTGCAAGTACTTACCGGACTTTTTCTGGCGATGCATTACAAGCCGGATGCCGCTATCGCGTTCGACTCCATCCAGCACATCATGCGCGATGTGAATTACGGCTGGCTGTTGCGCTTCATGCACTCCACCGGCGCATCTGCATTCTTTCTGGTGATCTACATCCACATGGCGCGCACGCTCTATTACGGCTCATACCGCGCGCCCCGTGAATTGATGTGGTGGACCGGACAGGGTTTGCTGCTGCTGTTGATGGCGACCGCCTTCATGGGTTACCTGCTGCCCTGGGGACAAATGTCCTTCTGGGGTGCGACGGTGATCACCAATCTGTTCCGCGCCACTCCGTTCATCGGTGACCAGGTGGTGGTATGGCTGCGCGGTGACTATGCTGTGGGCGATGACACGCTGACGCGATTTTTCGCGCTGCACTATCTGTTTCCGTTCCTGATCATCGGTGCGGTGGTGGTTCATCTGGTCGCCCTGCACACAGTCAGGAGCAGCAATCCCAGCGGCATCGATCTGGCTGACAAGGACAACATCCCGTTCCATCCCTATTACACCAGCAAGGATTTTTTCGGATTGGGGATATTCCTGATCGCCTATTTCATCGTCGTGTTCTTTTTCCCGCATAGCATGATAGAGCCGTCCAACAATATCCCGGCCAATCCGATGATCACTCCGGACCACATCGTGCCGGAATGGTACTTCCTGCCGTTCTATGCGATCTTGCGCTCGGTGCCGAACATGGTCGGCGGCGTTGTGGCGATGGGACTTTCCGTGATGATCTTTGCTTTCATGCCGTTTCTGGATCGCTCTCGAATACCCGGCGGCGGCCGCTACCGGCCGGTGTATCGAATGATGTTCTTCATATTCATGCTGGATATCGTGGTGCTGGGCTATGTAGGCTATGTCCCCCCGACCAGCAAGACCATCGCGATCGGACAGGTGGCGACTTTCTACTATTTCGGGTCATTCATTCTGCTGCCTTTCATCTCCAGAGCTGAAGACCGGTGGCTCTTCAAGCAGGGGTTGCCGCCCAAGATACTTGCATTGATCGCAAGCGAAGAAAAAGAAAAAAGCAGAAGGAGATAGCGATGAACAAGTTTATTGCTACGCTTGCGTTGTGCTGTACCGTGTTTCCGGCATCGGCCGCTGAAGAGAAGCTGGAAAAATTCCAGGTTGATACCAGTGAGATCGCAGTGGAACGCGGGGTGGATACATTCATGAATGCCTGTCACGGATGCCACAGCCTGAAATACGTGCATTATCGTGACTTGGTCAGTTTCGGCATAGACAAGGGCAGAATTGCCGCGTGGCGAGGTGATTCGACGCTGGACTCGGCGATGCTCAGCCTGATCTCTGATGAGGCAGCCCTGCAAACTTTCGGGAAAGTCCCGCCTGACCTGAGCATGATGGTCAGGGCGCGAGAGGGCGGGAACAGCTATTTGTACTCCTATCTGATTGGTTACTACATTACCCCTGACGGAAAGACCGGCAATCACTTTTTCCCCCTGACCAAGATGCCGGATGCGCTGGAGATAAGTACCGCGACTGACCTTGCCAAGCGCTCGGAATTGCAGGGTAAGGCGCATGATATCGTGTCGTTTCTTACATGGGCTGCCGACCCGCATGAAGCTGAAAGACAGGCGCTGGGCTATTACGTAATCGGATACCTGATCATTTTGACTGTGCTGCTTTACAACGTGAAGCTTCAGGTCTGGTCGAGACTGAAAGGGTGAATCAACTGCATCCCACCCTGCCGCATTTGATATAGACACACACCAGAACCGGATGCTGATCATTCGCCCCGTCATGTTTACGACCGATACCGGCTGCAGATGGCGATGAGCACCGCAGGTCTGACCACTTCCTTGGCTGCGATAACCGACAGCGCTGCCGTGCTGACCGGCGAGTCGGCTGCCCCGTATTTCACGGACTGGCGCGGACGTTATTCAGGCAATGCGCTTGCGGTGGTGTTGCCAACCGATACGCAGCAGGTTGCCGAAGTGGTGAGGCTGTGCGCAGGCAAACGGATCGCCATCGTTCCGCAGGGCGGCAACACCAGCTTGTGCGGTGCGAGCGTGCCGCTGCCGCAGGGCGAGCAGATCGTGCTGAACCTGTCGCGCATGAACCGCATCCGTGCGTTCGATCCCACCAATTACACGATGACCGTCGAGGCGGGCTGCAAGCTGGCCGATGTGCGTGATGCGGCAGAGAAAAACAACCGCCTGTTCCCGCTTGGCCTGACAGCCACGCAAAAATATTGCGAGATCGGCGGCAATCTTTCCACCAATGCGGGCGGCATCAATGTGCTGCGTTACGGAAATGCGCGCGATCTGGTACTGGGTCTGGAAGTGGTGTTGCCGGACGGGCGCATCTGGAACGGACTGCGCAGCCTGCGCAAGGATAACTCCGGTTATGACCTGAAGCATCTGTTCATCGGCGCGGAAGGAACGCTGGGCATCATCACAGCCGCCGTGCTCAAGCTGTTCCCGCGGCCGCAATCCACCACCACCGCCTGTGTGGCGATCGCCGACGCAGATGTGGCAGTAAGGTTGCTTGCGCATGTGCGTGCAAACTGTGGCGACACGCTGAGCGGTTTCGAAATCATCTCGCGATCCTGTCTGGATCTGGTGTTCAGGCACATACCCGAGACCAGCGAACCATTCGCCAAGCGTTACGAATACTATCTTCTGATCCAGTTGAGCGACGTGCTGCCGGGCTTGCTGGACGAAGCGCTGCGTTCAGCATTGCAGAGTTTCGGGCCGGGGTTGATGGAGCAATCCGTTACAGCGGATGCCGATGCTGCAGAACAATGGTGGAAGTTGCGCAAGAACATCAGCGAGGCGCAAAAGCGCGAGGGCCTCAGTATCAAGCACGATGTCTCGGTGCCGATCAGCCGCGTCGCGGAGTTCATCGCGCGAGCCGATATCGCATTGCGCAACGCGTTTCCAAGTATTCGTATTGTGGCATTCGGACATATGGGCGACGGCAACGTCCATTACAATGTCTCGTTGCTGGATGCAGAACAAAACAAGATGTTCATCGCGCAGCAGGAAGGCGCGGTGAACAAGCTGGTGTATGCGGTGGTGCGCGAGCTAAATGGCAGCATCAGTGCCGAGCATGGACTGGGGCAGCTCAAGCGCGATACCATCCGCGATTACAAAGACCCGCTGGAGCTGGAATTGATGCGCAACATCAAGCAGACGCTCGACCCGCAGGGATTGATGAATCCTGGCAAGGTGGTTTAAACCCCGATCGTTCATCGGCTCGTAGTGCATTGTAGGAGCCAGCTTGCTGGCGAAAAGTTCACGCCAGCAAGCTGGCTCCTACAAATTGATAAAGGAGAAACTCACATGGCAGCTCAACCCGAGATCACCAACATGGCCTTGTTCTGCGATTTCGAGAACGTCGCGCTGGGTGTGCGCGACGCCAAGTATGCGCAGTTCGACATCAAGAAGGTGCTGGAGCGCCTGCTGCTCAAGGGCAGCATCGTCGTCAAGAAGGCCTATTGCGACTGGG
>JBDTPM010000256.1:0-3402 GCA_039932695.1 Gallionella sp.
GATTGGAGCCGACCACCAGAATCAGGTCAACACCCTTATCCTCCATCGCCTCAACCGCGGACCGGTGACCGGCGAAGCCGAACACGCCACGGTACAAAGGGTGGCGCGGACTGATGAATCCCTTGGCGTCGGGGGTGACAACGAAAACCGCGCCCATCCTTTCCACCAACTCGATGATGAGGTCAATGGCCTCCCCGCTGCCGCTGCCGACGAGTACCACCACCCGCTGCGCCTGCGCCAGTTGCGCCTGTAATTCCCGAACCGCCGCGTCATCAACAGCAGACAGTGGCTGTAGCAGATGTGCCAGATTATAGGATGGTCCGAGCTTTAACAGCGAGCGCTGCACGTCCACCGGAATGCTGAGGTGAACCGGGCCGGGTGTTGGCTGTTGCGCACTCAGCAACGCGCTGAGCAGCTGTCTTTCCAGTTGATCAGGATGAGATATCAGCGCGCTGTAGCGTGTGCAGGTACGAAACATCGCGACAGTGTCTATGCCGTTACCGGATGATTCCTGCAGCGCCCCCCGGCCCATCAAATGCAGCGAGGGTTGGCCGGTGATGACCAGCATCGGGATCTCGTTCTCATGAGCGCACGCCACGCCGGTGATCAGATTGGTGGCACCCGGTCCGGAAGTGGCACAGCACACACCTATCTTGCCATTTTCTCTGGCATAGCCGTCGGCCATGAAAGCGGCGCCCGTTTCATGGCGCGCCACTACCGGCCGCGGACCACCGCGCCGGGCGCTACGCGCGAGCGCATTGAATAGTGGCTCAATGGCCCCTCCGGGCACACCGAATACAAATTCCACCCCGATTTGTTCCAGATAGGCAACCAGCAGGTCCGCTGCTTCCATGGGATGAGATTCTGCTTTGAGTTCCTGCACTCGCTGTATGACTGTCATTGAATGATCACTGCTCCAGATATTCCAAACGCCTTGCCTCACCATCATTCCAGCCTTGGAGAATTTGCGTCTCTGCAACGAATGATGGATTTGCCATTCCGCGATCAGGCCACAACTTTATCACGGGTAAAGCGCAATTTTCCAAACTGCCAGTGAATTTTCAGACTGGGCAAACCTGCCGGGTTGCAGCGATTTTCATTGCTCGGTTTGGGAGTAACAGATGCTACACGCTTGAAGGTGCGCGCGCCATCCCGACGAGAGCCACACACGAATCATTAGTCACTATCTTCCCTGTTGCTGTGAAAGATCGACTCGCGATTCTGGCTGATTGAATGATGCTGAAATCGTTGACCGGACAGCCGAAAAAATATCTTCGGCTTATCCGCCCAGCATTTGTTTGAGTTCGCCGCTCTGGTACATCTCGGTCATGATGTCCGAGCCGCCGACGAATTCACCCTTGATGTAAAGCTGCGGGATGGTCGGCCAATTGGCGTATTCCTTGATGCCATTGCGGATCTCGGGATCCTGCAACACGTCCACGGTGAACAATTCCTTCACGCCCAGCGCGTTGAGTATGCCCACTGCGTTGGCGGAAAAGCCACACTGCGGAAACTGCGGATTGCCCTTCATGTACAACACCACCGGGTGCGTGGTGACTTGCTCGCGGATGCGTTGTTGGGTGTCAGTGGTCATGGTGTTATTACCTGAATCAAATGGTCGGGAATTGTATGCGCGGGGTGCTGCTGCGTCAAGCTTAAAAGCAAGCCCTGAACTTGCGCCGGCATCTATGCCGACGCATCAGAACAGCTCGCGATTGATCAACATGTGCACTGCGATACTGGCCGCGTAGCCAAGCGCGATCACCGGCGTCCATTTCAGGTGGCCGAAGAAGGTATAGACACCCCGCGCCTGACCCATCAACGCGACACCCGCCGCCGAGCCGATCGACAGCATTGAGCCGCCGACTCCGGCGGTCAGCGTCACCAGCAGCCACTGGCCGACCGGCATGTCCGGCATCATCGTCAGCACCGCGAACATCACCGGGATATTGTCGACCACCGCCGAGATCATGCCGATGGCGATGTTGGCGTTGGTCGCGCCCCAGCCGCCGTAGATCACCTGCGAGATCATGCCGAGATAGCCGATGAAGCCCAGCCCGCCGACGCACATCACCACGCCGTAGAAAAAGAACAGTGTGTCCCACTCGGAACGCGCCACTTCACGGTAAATATCGAATGCCACGGGGCTGCCGATGTTCTCATCCTCCTCACTGAGAGACAAACTTCGCTCCTCGACGACTTTCAGATAATAGGCGTAGAACTTGAGCAGGCTCAGGCCGGTGAGCATACCGATCACCGGCGGCAGACCCAGAACGCTGTGAAAACTCACCGCCAGCGCGATGGTGACCAGAAACAGTATCGCGATAGTAAGCGCGCCGCACTTCATCGGAACCATCGCGCCGCCCGCCTTGGGCTTCAGGTTTGGCACCGAGAAATGCATGAAGGTTGCAGGAACCAGCCAGTTGACCAGCGAGGGAATGAACAAGTTAAAGAATGACCAGAAATCTACGATGCCATTGGTCGAGTGGATGTTCTTCTGCCAGACCATCAGCGTGGTGATGTCGCCAAAGGGACTGAACGCGCCCCCGGCATTGGCAGCAATCACCAGACTGATGCACGAGAGCGTGACGAATTTCTTGTTGTCGGCTCCGACCGCCAGGATCACCGCCACCATCAGCAACGCGGTGGTCAAATTGTCGGCCACCGCCGAAATGAAGAAGGCCAGTATCCCGGTCACCCAGAACAGCGCACGATAACCATAGCCCTTTCGTATCAGCCACGAACGCAGCGCCTCGAACACATTGCGCTCGTCCATCGCATTGATGTAGGTCATCGCCACCAGCAGGAACAGCATCAGCTCCGCGTATTCTTCCAGGTTGTGGCGCAGCGCCGCTTCGACGACATCAGGAATGTCGCGCGACTGGTAGTACCAGGCGATCAACGCCCAGATGATGCCGGCCGCCAACATCACCGGCTTGGATTTGCGCAGATGGGTAAACTCTTCGGCCATCACTACCAGATAGGCGATGAAGAACAGCAGCACCGAGGTGATCCCCACCCAGCTACCGGTCAGATCGAGACGCTCAGCACCCTCCGAGGCCAAAGCCGCAAGTGGCATGAACAACAGCGCAATGAGCGCGATAAATATTTTCATCAGCATATTCCCAAGAATAATATTGTTGCGCAACACAAGTGCATTGATGTTTTTTCAGGGTACATGATATGTGTTATCCGGCTGCCCGTTCTGCGCTGACATCGTTAAAGCGAGCATAAACATTCCCAAGCCAGATCCGATGCTTTTCATTTTACCTTTCCATATTTTGGTTTGCAGACCGTCAATCCCCGGCAGGTGGTTTTTGCCTGCGTGTAGCCAGCAAACTCAGCATCATGCTTGTGCCCAGCACGGCGACGATCACGCCCAGGGACGCCGCCACCGGAATC